>JALSPX010000123.1 GCA_026985755.1 Sulfurovum sp.
ACCCTATAATATAAACCTTGATATACCAACTGGTATAGGAAAACATCTCTTTAGATGTCTTTCGCAGGTGGCTCCCGCTCTGCCGTAAGAGCGGACTTTACTTTCCTAAAACCATTCGCAACCCAACGGTTTCTTTTCCTCATAGCGTTTAAATTCTTTTTTAAACCTTTTCTTTTTATTACCATGCACAATATATGAAGTGACTAAAAGTTTTTCAAAGTTCCTATCCAGTTTTTTAATAACAATTAAAAAGTCTCTTGACATATCCCAGATAATCAAACGACTCTCCTTTGTCCCGTGTTCTTGGTAATATGTTTTAATGGAAGGATGTCCTACATTATCTTGCCAGTTTTCAATGAGATACCTAATCCAGTGTATGCGAGAAGCCCTTGCGTTACAATAGATGCGGTTTTGTTCCTGTTCTTCAGGGCAGGGGTTGTTCCGTTTGAATGTGTCATTTTCTTTTTTGGTGATGATGTGCCAAAAACGTTCAGCTTTACTACTTCCTTCAAAGGGGCAATCACAGACGACATGAGCTTTCACATCTAAGGGATAAGATATGCTTCCATATGTCAGCATCACTACATTATCGATAAAATCGGCTTTAAATTGTTCATATAAAGACTCAATATCTTCACTGTTTAATGCATAGGGATTTTTTAGAGGAAACAGCATAAGGCTCATTATTGTCCTCGCAATGGGTCTTGAATAAAAATATTGAATTTATCATGACCAAGAGGCGATGTCATATCAATCTTACGACCATTTGTCTGTTCAATATAAGAGACTATTTTGGTTTTAATAGCACTGCTGCTCAGGTCTTTATTTTTATAAGATACTGCCCCCGTTAAAATATCTACCAATTGAAGAAGCTGAGATTCGTGAGAATGAATATGTTGTAAATACGGTGTTGGTAGCTCATAAGAATTACTAAATACTTCTTGCAACTTATTTAAGGCCACCTTACCTTGCGTGTCCTTTTTATCAAAGTAAACCTTGTATGAATGCTCTTCTCTCATTAAGTATTTAAGAACTAAATAATAGGTCTTATAATAAAAAATACTATGGGTCTGATTTCTCTCTTCATGCTTGAGTTTTGTCTTGTTCTTTACAATGACTGCTCGATACCGCATATTGCTATTGAAGAAATAGTCAATTAGCTCTTTGTACATAAAGCCTCTGCTTGAAGAGACCTTTGTCCACTTCAGCTCATATTTATTGTGATACTTTAGCTTGATTGCTTTAATGTCATTTTTAATCTGTTTGTATTCGTCTGCGGGACATTCTAATGCACCAAGCACCATAATGTCATATCCGTCAAACTGGAGGTGGTTGCTCTCGTCACAAAATATTTTGTATTGCATCAGGCCTCCTTGAACGCATATTTATCAATCTCACTTCTTAATGGATGTCCATATCCTATGTACTTTTCAAACATCAGTCTTCCCACCACAATGGATGTTTTGATATTCAAAGACTTTGCAAAGTCTCTTACACTTGCTTTAGTGAAAATGGATGTCTTTGTAAAAGTTTTCCACTCTTTTGGCGGGATAAGGAAGTCTCTTGAAAATGTGTTTGCTTCATCTTCTTGCTGTTGAAGTTCTGGAGTCTCATAGCCTCCTTCTAAAAACATCTCTCGCTTGTTGTGTAGTAAAATATGTCCTATCTCGTGAAAAAAGCTAAACCAGAATAGGTCAGAATTTTTTCCTCTTAGCGTCATCATAAGGACGGCTTTTTCTCGGTTGTCAATCCAAAAGGTAGCTCCCTGAGCACCTGTATTTTTAAAATGCGGTAACAGTACAAAAGCCACACCGTATGATGCCAATAGCTCTTCACATGCTTTCAGAGCACGGTTGATTTCCAAGTTCATAGTGGCTTTTAGCTCTGGCAATGCTTTTTTGAGCTTTGACTTGTCAAAAGGCTCTGTTGTAATCGTGTCTGCTTTGATTCTTCCTGCTTGTATCCATGAAGCGATACTCTCGTGTGAAATATTTTTATGATTGGTTACTCTAAAAGCACTCTGGTATGCTCCCACATGCTCCAAGCGTGACAGCTGAGCCACGGAGAAAAAGCTTCTTAACTCGTCTACTTTCTCTATAGCGTTGCGTGTTGTCTTGACAAAACCAAGCTTAGCGAGTTCAAGGTAGGGAAAGTTTGGTAATAGTGCCGTCTCTTCTTCCATTACTTTTAACTCTTTTTGTTTGGCGATTACCATCTGGTACTCAGCTTCCAATCCTATCCAGATATGAGCAGGTACTTTCAGCACGTCTTCAAGTTCTATTGCCGTGGTTGGAGTAATGCTCTTTTTGCCCTTAATAATCTCATTAATAGCTTGTGTTGGTCTACCAAGCCTTTTAGACAAGTCAGCCTGACTCATTCTAATTTCTTCGAGTACTTCTTCAAGGTATTCGCCAGGATGTATGGCTAAATCAGATGTATATGTATTAGTTTCCATAGTGGTTACTCACCTCTTCAATTTTTGCGATGTCAAATGTATCGCCATCATTTGTAATAATTAAACGCCAAAACCCTGTCAGTTTTATGGCGTACTCTCCTTTTCTATTGCCTTT
Organism: Sulfurovum sp.; assembly: GCA_026985755.1. Taxonomy (GTDB): domain Bacteria; phylum Campylobacterota; class Campylobacteria; order Campylobacterales; family Sulfurovaceae; genus Sulfurovum. The sequence continues at coordinate 2,571 of JALSPX010000123.1, forward strand.
TAGGGGATGAAAATCCCAGCCTGGTAAAGAAAACAGCTCATCAAAGTTCTTGGCAGATTTAAGCATCGTTACACGCATGATGTACTTTTTAGCTACCTGCTTGCCATAGGCCTTTTCAGCTTCGGCACTCTTTTCATACTGTTTTTGAAGTTTGTTATTTCGAAAGCGTAGTTGCAATTATTGTGCCTTTTTCTTCACCCTTTAGATGAATTGTAACATAAGTTTTTAAATAACTCTAATTTTTCCTGTCACGGCATTTGAGATAAGGCTTTGTCGGTATTTTTTAGTAAAATAAGTTTTTTTTATTGCGGCATTGACGATCATTTAATTTGAGGGGACAGCAAAGTTGCTTTTTGAGGAATATTTCTATGTTTAAATTCTTATGAAGTAACGTATTTTCCGATGTTTTATAATGGTGGAGCATAGCGGGATCGAACCGCTGACCTCTTCGCTGCCAGCGAAGTGATTTACCTTTTCTTAATAGTCTATATGGGTCTATAACGCCCTATATATGGGCAATTCTATTTTTCTAACAGGTATGTATCCTTTTGGCAATTTAGCGTATTTAGCAACGGTATCTCTACTAATTCCAAGTTTGCGTGCTATGGCACTTTTACTTAGTCCCTCTTCGA
>JALSPX010000124.1 GCA_026985755.1 Sulfurovum sp.
TCATGTCGAGAGAGCCATCCTGATGGTAGTATCTCCTTGTCATTTAGTTGCATCCAATTGTCTTCATGAAAGAGGTAGTTTGCTTTAAATACGTTACTGAAATCCGCTGTTAAAATAGTAGGAAAATTAATCGATGGTTCGCAAATTTTTCCACTTTTTGCAATAAGTTGATGTGCTTCTTTTTGTAACTGGGTCATCTCTTTGAAGTATCGATATCCAAGCTGCCCAGAAGCATAATAGTAAAAAATAGCGGTAAAAAGTGCTATGAATATTGTATTGAGTATGCGATAAGGTCTAAGACTCTCAAAGATAACATACATCCAGAGCATCATAAGGGGTACTGAAACACGTTCAACATCACGGGTAATGAGTAATAAAATGGCACCCAAAACAAGCAGGATAACAAAGAGAGGTTTTCTACTCTTTAGATTGACAATGATGACTATCAGACTGCCAGCAAGTAGTAACCAGAGCCAATGTTTAAATTTATAGGATTTAATGAAATGAATAAGATGAATTTTTTGAATATTATTTTTAAGAATAGCAGAAAATGTGGGGGTGGTTGCTATCACTTTTTCTGTAGATAAGAGTTCACTGTCTTTCCACCATCCTGCATCAATAAAAAAATTCTCCTGATAAGAGAAAAAGCCTTCTTTTACATCACGTATGCCCATATCTACGATAGCAGCTCTTGCTTTATTGAAGGATAACCATTCATTATAGATACGGTCTTGTTTCTGAATAAAGAAGGAAAATAGGATAAAGAGTATGAGGAGTATCAAGGCATAGAACTCTTTTTTTCGCATAGTGATTGTATGACGTAGTATAAAATAAGAGACAAGATAATAGGGGACAAAGATAAGCATAATATCGGTTCTTAATAAAAAGGCAATAAAGATAAACAAAAAAGATAAGCGTAGATTGTGTCTTGTGAGACCAATAGCAGTAATCATTGTGGTGACAGTTAAAATAGTAATGGACATATTGAACCACAAAAATGTCATCCATAATAGAGATAAAATCAGCAGTATGGCTTTTTGAAAATAAGATTCTGTCTGTTTGATAGTGTATGCAACAAGGTAAAAATTGGCTGCCATCACTAAAGCTAATAAGGTGCTATACCATGGAAAAGAAGGGAAAAAATCATAAAGATGACTGACAATATAAGAGAGAGGGTAACTCATCATAAGGGTACCATAGATTCCTTTTGCTACGAGCATACCTCGAAGTGCCCAGTCATCATTAGTCCCCAAGGAAGCGTATCCATTATAAATATAGAGGATGGACACTACAGTAAAAAGAGTAAAATAGATGAAATGTTCTGAAAAATATTTTTTATACATATGCGTTTACCGCCCCATCATTATTGTAGAGTATTATAGCTTTTTTAAATTACAATTACGCGTCAAAAACAAGCCCTAATCAGAGTTACACTATAATCATAGCAATATACTTATGGAGCCAAACGAATGAATATTTTACTCATCAATGATAATCCAGTGGTTTCGCGTTTACTCGCTATGTGTACACGAAGTGAAGGGATAATACTTGAAGAAGTTGTTGATGTCAGGAGTATAACATGTGATAGATATGATATAGTGTTTATAGATGATAGAGTATATAAAGAAGATCTGCTTCATCTGTCCAACACTATTGATATCGGCAAAAAAATATTACTTGCAGCATCAAATACACCACTATATGATGATTTTGATGCTATGGTGCAAAAACCTTTTTTACCTTCTCAGATTATAGAGATATTAGACGCATATAGCAAGCGTTTAGAGGAGAGAGAAGCACAAGTGCTTGATCCCGTTGAATTAGAAAGGATTAAAGCCCTCTTAGACATGGAAGATGAGATAGATACGGAGGATAATATATTAAGTGAAGAAGCGTTAGAGCAAAGAAAAGTAGAAATTATTAAAGCACAACTGATTGCTGATGGCTTGGAGATAGTGGGAGAAGAAGAGATCATGGAGGATCTGAGTAAGAAAAAATCCAAAAAGAAAAAAGTTCCTAATCACAAAGACAAGCAAGGTAAAAAGAAAAAACATGTGGCATTTACACAAGAGGAACTTGAGCAGATAGAAGAGGCAGTACAAGTGGCTATTGCAACACTCAAGCGCAAACAGATGAAAAAACTCTTAAAGGGTAAAAAAATAGAGATAGCTATAAAATTACAGAGGAATGATTGATGCAAAAAGGTGCCATTTTAGTACTATCGGGCCCTAGTGGTGCAGGTAAAAGCACTATGATTAATGCAGCTTCAGAAGAGATAGGTGAATATTATTTTTCTATCTCGACTACTACGCGTGAACCAAGGGTAGGTGAGATAGATGGTGTGGATTATTTTTTTGTAAGCAAAGAGAATTTTGAAGAAGACATCAAAGCAGGTAATTTTTTAGAGTATGCGCAGGTGCATGGCAACTACTACGGTACATCACTCAAACCTGTGAGAATTGCACTAGAAGAAGGAAAATTGGTTATTTTTGACATTGATGTGCAAGGGCATAGGCTCGTACGTGCAAAGATGAATGATATCACCACATCAGCGTTTATCACCCCTCCTACCTTAAAAGCCTTAGAAGAGAGATTGCGTGCACGATGTACAGATGATGAGTCTGTTATCATAGGTCGTATAGAAAATGCCAAACATGAGATAGAGGCTGTAGGTGAATATGATTTTATGATTATCAACGATACTGTAGAAAAGGCTGTCAAAGAGTTTGTAATTGTTGCAAAAGCAGCGAGATTGAAACAAAGTAGGGAAGATGAAGCTAAATTTATTGCCCAATGGTTAGGCTAAATAGAAACATTAAACATTTTGCAGTATAATTATTTAAATTAATGCTCAGTAGAGCGAATGTAAAGGATTGACATGGGTATGCCAAGTATGCCAGAATTACTTATCGTATTGGCGATAGTTGTACTTCTCTTTGGAGCGAAAAAAATTCCAGATCTTGCAAAAGGTATGGGTAAAGGGATTAAAGACTTTAAAAAAGCGATTAAAGAGGATGACGAAGAGCCTAAAGAGATTGCTAAAACAGAAGAACCAAAAGTTGAAACTAAAGTTGAAGAGAAGAAAAGCGAAAACGCTTAATTCTTTTCACCCATTCGTTATGAGAAGTTTTTCTCATAACCTCTACACTATCCGCACGGAAAATCTATGAAATTAAAATCACACATCAATCACGTAATAAAAGATGCTTTTGTAAAAGCTGGTATCGAACATGAACCTATGTCTGTCTCTGAAGCCACCAAGCCAGAGTTTGGAGACTACCAATTTAATGGCGCTATGGCGTTGTCTAAACAGCTGAAAAAAAATCCTAGAGAGATAGCACAAAGTATCTTGGATGCACTAGATTTAACAGGGATACTGGCTAAAGCAGAGATAGCAGGACCAGGGTTTATTAACCTTTGGCTCAACCCTCTGTGGATAGCAACACAATGTCAAACAGCAGTGCATGATGCACGTTTGGGTATTGAGGTGAGAGAGAATCCTATGAAAGTTGTGGTAGATTACTCAGGGCCAAACATGGCAAAACAGATGCACGTAGGGCATTTACGCTCCACGATTATTGGGGATACCTTAGCTAATCTTCTTAGCTTTTTGGGTGATGAGGTGATTCGTCAAAATCACATTGGAGATTGGGGTACGCAGTTTGGTATGCTGATTGCTTATCTTGAGATGAAAGATGAAGATGGTTCGGTAAGTCTAAAAGATTTAGAACAATTTTACAAAGATGCCAAAGCGGAGTTTGATGCCAATGCAGACTTTGCAGACAAAGCCAGAGAGTATGTTGTCAAAATACAATCAGGTGATGCACATTGTTTACAGTTGTGGCAAAAATTTATCGATATTTCACTGGGGCACTGTGAAGAAGTCTATGACAAGCTGGGTGTCAACCTTACACGTGAAGATGTACGCGCAGAGAGTTTTTACAATGATGCACTCCCTAAAGTGATTGAGGTGCTAGATACAAAAGGGGTACTCACCCAAAGTGATGGGGCACAGTGTGTCTTTTTAGAAGGTGACGAAATACCCGTCATCGTCCAAAAAGGTGATGGTGGGTACCTATATGCCACCACTGACCTTGCAGCCTTATGGTACAGAGCAGAAGTCTTGGGTGCAAAACGTATCTCTTATGTGGTTGATGCGAGACAGGGTGGACACTTCAAACAAGTCTTTAGGGTGGCAAAAGAGGCAGGTTTTGTGTCTGAAGATGTGAAGCTTGAACATATCGCTTTTGGTACGATGATGGATAAAGGTGGTAAACCTTTTAAAACCAGAGATGGTGGTACTGTCAAGCTGATTGACTTACTTGACGAAGCAGTTGTCAAAGCACGTGAAACGATTAACAATAAAGAAGAGTATAGTGAAGAAGAGATTGAAGTACTTGCCAAAATTATTGGTATAGGTGCGGTGAAATATGCTGATCTTGCTATCAATCGTGAGTCAAACTATATTTTCAACTGGGATAAAATGCTCTCTTTTGAGGGGAATACCTCACTATATATGCAGTATGCCTATGCGAGAATTCAGAGTATTTTTAGAAAGCACAATGCTCCTATAGAGGGTGACATCATCATTGGTGATGCATTAGAGCATAGGCTTGCTACGATGTTACTGCGTTTTGAAGATGTGCTTGAACGTGCAGCGGTAGATGCAAGTCCTAATCAGATTACGACGTATCTCTATGAGATGGTGACACTGTTTATGCGCTTTTATGAGCAAAATCCTATGCTTAAAGAAGGTGTAGATGAAAAAACAAAAATGAGCCGTTTACAATTGGCAGATTTAACTGCTAAGACTATTAAACAAGGGCTGGATATACTGGGTATCAAGGTTGTGGATAAACTGTGATAAAATTAGAAATTAGAAATTAGAAATTAGAAATTGGGGAGCTTATTGTGAAAGCAGTGATTATTTTGGCGATACTTGCGACGATAGCAGGTATTTTTTTGCAGTATAAAAGAAATAAAGACCTCAAAAAGACATTCATTGCTTTGGCTACCTTTGGGGGTATTGTCTCTTTGGCAGTGATGGGGAACCTTACTAGACCTGTGGTTCCTATCTATATTGCACATATGATTTTAGTCATCGTTGCTTGGGGTGGGCTATGGATGTATGTGTTGCGAAGTAGATATTATTGGTGGGTGATATTTTCGCCAGTGTTGACTATTGTTCTTTTTTTAATTTTAGATTATTTTATAGGCTCTTCTGACCATATCCTCTAGGATCGATAAGATCGACCACACACTTACGCAGGGTCGATATCCGATTTCTTTTGGTTTTCTACGAGTTCATTGAGGAACTGTTCTAACGAATAGCGTTGTCTATATTCTGGTACCATAATATGAATAAGTATATCTCCTAGATCTGCGACAACCCAGTCATCACTCATGTCTGAAGCCAAGATACTGTCTCCACTTTTTTTAAGGGCTACTTTAAGATGGTCTGCAAGTGCTAAGGTATGTTTACCGTTAAGTGAATTGGCGATGACTACACGTTTTGCGATGTAATCTGCATCTTCTAGGTTAAATACTTCTATCTCATCTGCTTTTTTATCATCAAGAATATGTACGATATTCTCTACTCTTTGGTCTATTGTCATTAAGGTTTGTCCTTTTAGTACTTGTTGTACCGATGTTTTAATTTTATTGTCAACATAGTGTAAATCTTTTGTTTCCCGTATCTCACTGGAACTCATAGGAGCCTCTAGATATAATACTTTTGTATCTCTAAGCCCATCAAGTGCTAAAGGAAACTTCTTTCTGGTCACAATAACCCACGTTATGGTCGCATTGAGCCATTCAAAATGATGCCATTTGTTTAATGATGCCAAGTTGTCAGAACCAATTACAAGATACTTGACACGGTACGCTATGTTAAAATGTTTCACAGTATCTGAGGTATAGGTGCTTTTGCCTTTTGTTATCTCATAGTCATCAACATGTACTTTTGGAATGTTGTCAAAAAGTATATGACACCACTCTAGACGTAAAGAAGCAGATGCCAATGAAGATACTTTAAAGGGGTTAAGATAGGTTGGAACAACAAGCAGTGTATCAATATCAAGATGTGTAATGACTTCTTGAACAATACTTTGATGTCCTAGGTGTGGAGGGTCGAAACTCCCACCAAACATCGCAGCGACTGGCTTGTGTTTTTTAACCAAATGCTAACCTCATTTACTGTAAAATTAACAGAATTTTAGCATAAAAAGCATAAGGGCATACAATGGCTGTAAAAGTAGCAATCAATGGGCTAGGTAGAATAGGTAGATGTGTCGCAAGAATTATTGCAGACAGAGATGATATTGAACTTGTTGCAGTGAATGCATCTGGGACAGAAGAGATGCTTGAATATAATCTTAAATATGATTCTGTACACGGTAGACGCAATGATGTCTCTGTTTCAAATGGTTTTTTAAATATGGGCAAAACCAAAGCAAAAATATTTGCCGAGCGTGATTTGAGTAAGATAGACTTTGCTTCTGCTGGGGCAGAAATCGTGTTGGAGTGTACAGGTGCATTTCTTACTGCTGAGTCTGTGCAACCATACTTCGATAATGGTGTCAAAAAAGTACTCTTCTCTGCCCCTGCCAAAGACGATACAGCTACCTTTGTGCTTGGTGCCAATGCAGATGACTATGCAGGTCAGACTGTAGTCTCTAATGCAAGCTGTACCACCAATGGACTTGCCCCCGTAGCCAAGGTGCTTGATGATGCCTTTGGTATAGAAAATGGATTGATGACAACGATTCACTCGTATACTTCTTCTCAGCCAATACTTGATGGTAAGCACAAGAAAGACCCAAGAAAAGGAAGAAGTGGTGCAGTCAATCTTGTACCTACTACGACAGGTGCTGCAAAAGCTATCTCAAAAGTATTGCCTAACTTAGCAGGCAAAATTAATGGTCAAGCCATTCGTGTGCCTACGCCAGATGTATCGATGGTAGACCTTACAGTGGCACTCAGTAAAGATACAACAGTAGAAGAGGTACAAAATGCATTTAAGCAGGCTTCTGAAGGTTCTCATAAAGGTATCTTGGGTGTCGATGAAGAGTATAGAGTTTCTCAAGACTTTGTAGGAGAAGCACTGAGCACTGTGGTGGCACAAGACACCATTCAAGTCATCGGTGGCACTATGGTAAAAGTGCTTTCATGGTACGACAATGAGTGGGGATACTCTTGTCGTTTGGTAGATATGGCCGTCCATATGAGTAAAAAATAGGAATGGGTATATGCAAACAATAAAAGATATAGAGATTGATGGAAAAACAGTATTTATCCGTTGTGATTTTAATGTACCAAAAGATGAAGATGGTAATATCACAGATGATAGACGTATACGTGGTGCATTGACGACAATACGCTATTGTATAGACAGGGATTGTAAAGTGATACTTGCATCACACTATGAGCGTCCAGAACCAGGTAAATATGAAGATAAATACTCTCTCAAACCTGTGGTGCAACGCTTGACAAGATTACTGAAGATAGCAGAAGATATACGGTTGGCTTCAGATGTTGTAGGAGAAGATGCCAAAACAAAGGCGGCATCACTCAAAGGTGGAGAGGTCTTGGTTTTGGAAAACCTACGCTATGAAGCAGGAGAAACCCAAAATGATAGTGCTTTTGCAAAAGAGCTTGCGAGTATGGCAGATATCTATATCAATGATGCCTTTGGCGCATGCCATAGAGCCCATGCTTCTATAGATGCGATGCCCAAAGTGTTTGATAATAAAAATAAAGCAGCAGGTTTTTTGCTTGCTAAAGAAGTAAACTTTTTTGATAAAACGTTAGAGAACCCTATTAGACCTTTTGTGGCTGTGGTTGGTGGCTCTAAGGTATCAGGTAAACTTGAGGCACTTAGACAGTTGTTGGACAAAGTAGACAAGGTGATTATTGGGGGAGGTATGGCATTTACATTTCTCAAAGCTCAAGGTTATGAGATAGGTAACTCCTTGGTAGAAGATGATCTGCTTGATGAAGCACGTACCATTATGATAAAAGCACGTAAAGAGGGTGTGAAATTTTACCTACCTGTCGATGTGGTTTGTGCGCAGAAATTTAGTGAAGAGGGTGTCGCCAAATATTTACCTTCTCAAGAGATTCCCGCAGATTGGATGGGGCTGGACATTGGCCCTGCGAGTTCTAGACTCTTTAGAGAGGTGCTCAATGATGCACAAACCATCATATGGAATGGCCCAATGGGTGTTTATGAGATGGATAAGTATGCCAAGGGAAGTATGAAAATGTCTCATGACATCGCAGATACACATGCAACTACAATAGTAGGTGGTGGAGATACTGCAGATGTCGCACAAAAAGCAGGAGATGTCGATGAGATGACTTTTGTGAGTACAGGTGGTGGCGCGAGTTTGAACCTTATCGAGGGTAAAAAGATGCCAGGTATTGAAGCATTAAAGGTTTAAATCATGATATATGCTGCGAATTTTAAGACCAACCATACACGTCAAAGTACAAAAAATTATATCGTTGAGCTGAATGAAAAGCTAGGTGTTAAAAAACCAGAAGATAGCGTCTATATTTTTCCTCCCTCTTCTGCATTAGATGTGTATGAGGGTAACTTTACACTAGGTACACAAAATGCCTACCCTGCACACAATGGTGCCTATACGGGTGAAATTGGGGTAGAGCAGCTTGATGAGTTTGGTATAAAAACGATTCTTATTGGGCATAGCGAACGCCGTGAATATATGGCTGAAACCCAAGAAAAAGTAGCGAACAAATTTAGCTTTTTTCAGGAGCAGGGATTTGAAATCATCTACTGTATCGGTGAGCCTTTAGCCATACGCGAAAAAGGTTTTGAATCTGTGATGCAATATCTATTAGCACAGTTCGATGGCATCGACATCAACTATGACAAGCTCATTGTAGCCTATGAACCTATCTGGGCGATAGGCACTGGACGCTCTGCCACAGTAGAAGAGATATCTACGACACACAGAGCCCTAAAAAAAGCGATCAATGATAAACCACTACTCTATGGTGGTTCTGCAAAACCTGAAAATATCAAAGAGATTACGAGTATCACTGGTGTGGATGGCGTCTTGGTAGGATCTGCATCGCTAGATGCTGGGAGTTTTTCTGAGATGGTGCTTTCTTAGGCATCTTGAGAACTCTTTTCTATATTACAACGCCTCTTTTTTATTTTTTACGCGTTCTTTAGCCCCAGCTAAATGATATCTAACTTATGTGGTGGGTTAGAAAACCCACCCTACACATTTTTCTATCTGACTGTAAATAACAAACTTGCACTATAATACATGCACTGATATGCATGCCACAGCTGAAACTGTGAAATGAGGAAAACATCCATAGCACAATGGAGATATCAGATATATAAATCAGTCAGTATAAAGACTTATTTATATATAATTCAGTCAGTATGAGGAGTATATATGAATAAAGATAAAATATTTGAAATATTAAATGACTGGAATTTTTGGTTTAACCCTCTGCCTAAAACGCATACAAGAAAAAACTATGAAGAAGAGATAGCTAGAAAATCTGGAGCAGGTGAGGTGATAGTCATCAAGGGTGTAAGACGAAGTGGTAAGTCAACACTTTTAATCAATGAGATAAAAAGGCTCACAGAATGTGGACTTGATGTTAAAAACATACTCTTTGTTAACTTTGAGGACCAACGCTTTAGAATGTTCGATGAACAGACACTATTGGAAGATATAAAAAATGTTTATTTGGAATACATAAAACCTGTAGGTGACATAGTCATAATGCTTGATGAAGTACAAAATGTCAAAGCATGGGAACAGTGGGTGCTTAAAGAGTATGAACTGAGTAATAATAGTCTGTATGTAACTGGTTCAAATTCACATCTGTTAGGAGCTGAATTTGGTACGGCACTTAGTGGTCGCTACCTAGATATAGAAGTTTTTCCACTCTCTTTTAAAGAATATCTTGCTTTTAATGGCATACCTATCAACTCAAAAGCAGAACTGCTACACAACAAAATGCTCTTGCAACAACAGTTCAACAGCTATATGGAGTATGGTGGTTTTCCTAAAACAGTGCTACTAAGCGATGAAGCATTAAAAAAAGAGACAGTGAAAAGCTACTATGACTCCATACTGCTTAAAGACATAGTGGCTAGGTATAAACTAAAGAACTATCAGATACTGAATGAACTGATACTCTTTCTGCTCTCAAATAATGCCAGTATCAATGCATATAATAAACTAAAAAACAACTTCTCTAGCTCTTTTGATACCATAAGAGATTATGTGGCGTACCTTACAAACGCATATATGATTTTGAGCATACCTAAGTTTGACTACGCTTTAAAAAAACAGATAGCCAACCCTAAAAAGTTTTATGCCATAGACACTGGTTTTTCAAATGCTGTTTCTTTTAATGTATCTAAAAAAATAGGAGCCAATTTAGAAAATATCATATTTTTAGAGCTGAGAAGAAGAGGTAAAGAAATATATTACTACAAGACCGAAAAAGGTAGAGAGATAGACTTCTTAATACAAGAGGAAGAGTTCACTGAACTTATACAAGTTTCAGTTACGCTTGAAAATGAAGAAACACGACATAGAGAACTAAGAGTTTTTTGTGAAGCAAAAAAAGAACTAAGAGGAAAAATTAAAGCGATGCTTATTACCTTTGATAGCTCTGAAGTGATAGAGTATGATGGATGTGAGATTGAAATTATAAATGTATTGGAATTTTTAATGTTAGAGCGTTTTTTATGCGTTCCATAGCTTCATAGGCTGTGGCACGGAGGAAAATCCTAAATTTAGCACTTGATGGATATATGGGGGGGTATTTAAGTATATTTTGGTAGAATTTAAACTAGATTAAAATAAAAGGAAAAAGATGAAACAAAAAATAAAGTATATGAAAGTTATTTCTGCACTTAGTATGACACTTGTTTTGAGTGGCTGTGGCGTAGGAATGGGTACTGGAAGTAAATCAGGAATAACACATAATGGTTCTAATTATGGTACAGTGAAATCACCCTACACTGGTAAAATATGGTTAGATCGAAATCTTGGAGCGGAGAGAGCATGTGCTACCCCTAATGATCCCAAATGTTATGGAGATCTTTATCAATGGGGTCGAAATACTGATGGACACGAAAAACGAAACAGCGAAACAACTACCGTTAAAGAAATCAGTATTAAAAATACAAGTTCAAAATTTGTATTGGGCGGCGATTGGATGGAAGATGGAGAAGACAATGGTGGAGCTTATAGAGATGCCAATTGGCAAAGAACAGATGGAGGCTCAGTCTGTCCTAAGGGCTTTAGAATACCAACTGTCGATGAAGCTGAAGCAGAATTGGATATATTAGATGTATCTAGAATAAATAGAAACAATACATTAGATAAAAATTTTTTAAAATTGCCGACTGGAGGTTGGCGTCTTAATGGATGGATGGCATATGGCAAAGAGGGAGAGATAACACTAAAATATTATGATGATAATCCATTTGGAGCTATTTGGGTCTATAATGTTAGTCAACCTACTGATTACTATGGTTTTACTAAAGATGATTCTTACGTTGGTGGGTCAGAATTTCCATTCGACCGAAGTGTGGGTCTCAGTGTACGTTGTATAAAAGATGACTCAGAGTCAAATTAAGGCTTCGACTGTACATGTAGATAATCTAAGCTTTATCCATTTCACAGCTCTTACTGTGCAATGGATAGTTGGACCTTAGAAAAAGGGTTAAGAAGTGTTAAATATCCACCTTTCCAACCCTTCAAAAAAACATCAATGTATTAAGAAACACAATACGTAATCGCTTCTCGCTTACATGTACCCATGGTTTAAAGCTTAGAAGTCGGAAGTTAGGTTTAAATAAGAGTATATACCAAATATATAAACAAAAAGTAGGAATATATTCCTACTTGTGATGTTAGCGACACTTTTGGAAAACCCACCCTACACACATTGACTATTTAAACAAGTCAGATAAGGCAGTAGTATCTGTGGTTTTGGCTACTTCTGGTTCGCTTGAATCTACTTGGCGTTCTGCGACACCCTCTACTTCATTGAGCTCTATGGTATATCCTGTCAACATAGACGCCAGACGGATATTGATACCCGATTTACCAATGGCTTTGGCTTTTTGGTCTCCTGTGATGTTGATGATAGCTTTTTTCTCGGCTGCATCTACTTTGATACTTTGGGTAATGGCAGGGCTTAGTGCTCGCGTGATAAATACTTCGGGGATAGGAGAGTACTCAATACAGTCTATATTTTCACCGTTAAGCTCTTCGCTCACTGCGTTAATACGTACCCCTTTTACACCTACAGCGGCACCGATAGGGTCAACGTTCATCTGCTCTGTTTTTAGGGCAATTTTGGCACGTTCTCCTGGAATTCTGGCAGCATTAACAATCTCTACTACACCATCTGCAATTTCTGGTACTTCTGAAGCCATAAGTGCTTCCAAA
>JALSPX010000125.1 GCA_026985755.1 Sulfurovum sp.
AACCAAAAGTTTTTGTCTCTCTAGTAAAAAGAGTATCGCCGCTGCGATTTCATCTTCGCATACAGTCTCAAAGCTATCTACATTCTCTACTATATATGCTAACGTGACTGCTGAAGTATCACGTACGGCTATACCATCTGCTATCGTACGTACAGATGTGGTATCTATAGGATTTTTAGCATCATAAGATTTTTTCATCGCTGGTGCACCTGCAGATGACACACCAATTATTTTACACTTTGGGTTCATCGCCTTAGCCGCTACACCCATACCTGAGATAAGACCACCTCCACCTACAGGGACTACAAGTGCATCCAGTCTCTCTTCTTCAAACATTTCCAACGTCACTGTACCCTGACCTGCCATCACTTCATCATCTGTAAAAGGGTGTACAAAGGTATAGTTATTTTCTTCTGAGAAGGTTACAGCGTATGCATAGGCTTCATCATAGTTGCTCCCATGTAAGATGACATTTGCTCCAAACTCTTTAACACCCAGTACCTTTGTCAGTGGGGTAGACTCAGGCATAATAATCGTTGCCTCTATACCAAAATGTTTCGCCGAAAATGCCACACCTTGTGCATGATTACCTGCTGACGCCGCTACGACACCACCTTTTTCTCCAGCTTCTATCAATGTGGCAACTTTATTGAAAGCCCCTCTGAGTTTAAAAGCACCTGTACGTTGAAGGTTCTCTTTTTTTAAGTAGACTTCATAGCCACTTAGATCACTTAATATAGGGGCATAAGAAAAAGGTGTGCGATGTACGACACCTGATACTCTTTCATAAGCTTTTTTTATAGTATTTAAGTCTAACATTATCTTTCCTGCGTAATAATTGGTGAAAGTATAACACAATAAGGATACAAACACATGGAATGTGAACTACCAAGCGTAAACTCAAATCCCCAAGAGATGAAAAAATATTTTGAAGCGGCTAAAACCATTGCTGTCTTAGGGGCTTCACCAGACCCCAGCAAAGCCAGTCATCATGTCGCAGAGTATTTAAGAGATGCAGGCTACAAGATGATACCTGTCTATCCAAAACACGATGAAATCTTAGGTCAAAAAGTCTATAGAAGCCTCGCAGAGATTGATGTACCTGTAGATATGGTCGTAGTCTTTAGAAAACCTGCAGCTCTCGATGCCATAGCCGATGCCGTCATCGCACGTGGAGATGTAAAAACTTACTGGACACAACTCGAACTCATCAACAACAATGCGGCAGAGCGTGTCAAAGCAGCAGGTATCAATGTGGTACAAAACCACTGTGCTATGGTAGAACATAAAGCACTTTTTAATTAAAGAGCACTCATCATAAAATTCAATACTTACGAAAGTATTATTTTTTTCTGAAAAATATAAAGCCTTTATTTCCGTACCAAAAATACCCCAGACTCTACATGCGCTGTATGTGGAAACTGGTCATACATCGCAGCATCTGTAACGCTGTGTGTTTTACTTAGCACCTCTAAGTCTCTTGCTAGGGTATCTGGGTTACAAGAGATATAGATGATATGCTCTATTTGCGAAATCAACGCTATTGTCCCTTCATCTAATCCTGCACGTGGTGGGTCTACCAATACCGTAGAAAAATCATAGGCTTTCAAATCAATATCTTTTAAACGCTCAAATGCACGTACCCCGTTCAATGCCTCTGTCATCTCTTCTGAAGCGAGTCTTGCGAAGGTGATATTGTTTATATCGTTTAATGCACAGTTTTCAAGTGCCGCATGGATAGAACGCTTAGAGATTTCTGTAGCCAAGACTTTATCGAAATAGCCAGAGAGTGGTAGGGTAAAATTCCCTAAGCCGCAATATGACTCCAAGAAGTCTCCATGCCCTACTTTTTTAGCCTGTGTTATCGCCCACTCTATCATCTTTACATTGACTGTGGGGTTTGGCTGGGTAAAACCACTTTCATACTGTACATAGGTAAATGTTTTGCCGTCTATGTTTAATTTTTCTGTTACATATTCATCAGAGAGAATCACCTTTTGTTTACGGCTTCTACCCATCATTTTACAATCTAAAAGTGTTTCTATCTCTTTGGCTTCCTCACTCCAAATATCATCTAGTTTTCTATGATAAAGCATCGTGATAAGACACTCATCCGTTGTTGTAGCCAAAAACTCTACAGCAAAGAGTCTCTTTTTGAGTACCTCTTGAGAAGCATTGATTTTTTCTAGCAGTCTCCACATACGTTTTTCTATAGGGATGATGACCTTGGGGCACTCCTCTATGTTAATCGCTCCATTTTTAGTGATGTTACCCATGGCATAGTCACAGCGCTCTCCCTCATGCCAAATACGAAACTCTGCTCTAGCTCTATAGTGTGAGGTAGGAGAGTCAAACACTTCTAAGGTACCTTCAAAAAAAGGGCTTAAAAGTCCACGCACTCTTTGTTCTTTAGCTTTCAATTGTGCTTCATAGCTTGTATCATATAGCCCACAAGAGCCACAAGTCCCAAAATGTTTACATGTCAAATTTATGCCTTTAATTACAATTAGGTATAATCGCAATACTAATAATATATTTATCATTTTATCTAAAAGGTTCTAAACATGTCACTATCTGTCGTTATACTTGCTGCTGGTAAAGGTACCAGAATGAAATCTGATACACCCAAGGTACTTCATGAAATTTCTGGAAAATCTATGCTGTTTCATGCTATAGACGCAGCAAAACAAATATCTAATGATATTACCATTGTGCTTTATCATCAAGCCCAACGTATCCAAAAAGAGATAGAAGCACACTATGATGATATACACTTTCATATACAAGATGTAGAACAATACCCAGGAACAGGTGGTGCAATGAAAGGTGTAGATATCAAACATACCAAAGCACTGATACTCAATGGTGATATGCCATTAGTAACGATGAGTGCCTTGAAATCCCTCATGGATGGCAATGCAGATATCAATATGTCAGTGATTAAACTTGATAATCCATCAGGATATGGACGTGTGGTTATTTTAGATAACAAAGTACATGAAATTGTAGAAGAGAAGGACTGTATTCCTGCACAAAAAGAGATACAAACCGTCAATGCTGGTGTCTATTGTGTCAAAAAAGAACTGCTAGACAGCTATATTCCTGCACTCAATAATCATAATGCACAAGCAGAGTATTACCTCACAGACATCATAAAAATGGCAGTAGATGATCATAAAATTGTACATCCTGTTATCGTAGATGAAGAGGCGTTTAAAGGGGTTAATTCTAAATTAGACCTCGCACACGCTGAGGAGATTATGCAAAGACGTATCAAAACAGAGTGGATGAAAGCAGGAGTAACTATGCGCCTGCCTGAAACGATTTACATTGATTCTCGTGCTACCTTTGAGGGTGAATGTATCTTAGAGAATGGCGTGAGCATTCAGGGGGCTTCACATATTATTGATTCACATATCAAAACACATTCTGTTGTAGAGAGTTCATACATCCAAAACTCTGATATAGGACCTATGGGACGTGTACGCCCAGACTCAAAGCTCGTAGATACACACATCGGTAACTTCGTAGAGGTAAAAAAATCTACCCTCACAGGTGTCAAAGCAGGACACCTAGCCTATATCGGTGACGCAACAATAGAAGAAGGCACCAATATTGGTGCAGGTGTAATCACGTGCAACTACGATGGTAAAAACAAGTTTCAAACCAAGATAGGTAAAAATGTCTTTGTCGGGTCAGACACCCAGCTTGTGGCACCTGTGACTATTCCTGATGATGTGATGATAGCTGCAGGTACCACCGTCACCAAAGATGTAAACTCTGGAGAACTTGTCCTCTCTCGTACGCCACAAAAAAGTATTAAGAATTTCTTCTATAAATTCTTTGGAAAGGCATAAAGCATGCAAATCAATCTAGCAGGTAAATCTGTACTCTTAGGTGTCACAGGAAGTATCTCAGCATATAAAGCCTGCGATGTAGCACGTCTTTTTATCAAAGCAGGTGCACAGGTACACGTAGTGATGACACCAAGTGCTGAACGCTTTGTCTCTGCACTAACTTTCGAGGCACTTACCCGTAATGCTGTACTAACAGAAGATAGCGAAAGCTGGAGTTCCGAGCTTAACCACATTGATATAGGTAAGAAGTGTGATGTGTTTGTCATCGCACCTGCCACTGCCAATACACTCAACAAGCTCTCTAAAGGTATCGCGGATAATATTCTGACCCAAACAGCATTGGCTTTTAAGGGTGAGATGATCGTAGCACCTGCAGCCAATACCCAAATGCTTGCCAACCACTACACAGCAGGAAGCCTCAAAATGTTAGGGGTCAATGACTATATCATCGTCAATCCCCAAGAAAAACTGCTTGCTTGTGGTGATATAGGCAATGGTGCATTGGCAGAACCTAGTGAAATCTTTTTTGAAGTTGCCAAAGCACTACTCAAAGATCCATTTTGGGAAGATAGACGTATCGTAGTTACAGGTGGTGGTACCCGTGAAAAGATAGATGAAGTACGCTATATCTCAAACTTCTCTTCGGGTAAAATGGCAAAAGCTATCTGCTTGTCATTATATCTTAAAGGTGCGGATGTCTGTTATATTACGACTATGGGCAACGATGGTTTGCCTGCAGATATCTATACCATTGATGCAGAAGATGCAGAAGAAGTCTTTGACTATACCAAAGATGCTATACGTGTTTCCAAAAAAGGAAAAATGTCCAAGCCATCCATGAATGCAAGTGACCGTCATCTTATTCAAAAAGAGCCCTACCTCTTTATGGTTGCAGCCATTGCAGACTTTAGCCCTAAGTTTCCGCAAGAGGGTAAACTCAAAAAGTCTATGCTTGGAGAGAGTTGGAATATAGAACTCAAACAAACCACGGATATACTCTCAAATCTTGATAAAACAGACATTAAAACTGTTGCCTTTAAAGCAGAGATGGATAGCCAAGAGGGGCTTAATAACGCGATAAACCTTTTAACACAAAAACAAGTAGATGCGGTGTGCTACAATTTACTTCAGGATGCAACAAGTTTTGGTGGAGATGAAAATGAAGTTGTCTTTATTACCAAGGAGTCACAAACAGCTTTAGGAAGAGCAGATAAATTCATACTTGCCAACAAGATACTCAATGAAGCAAAAAAACTTAGCACCAATGAAAACTTTAATGTCAATACACATATAGATACACCAGAATGAAAGAGCTAGCATTAAAACATCTTGCTATCATTATGGATGGCAACGGGAGATGGGCAAAAGAGCGTGGTCTATCCCGTACCAAAGGGCATGAAAAAGGTGCCAATGTCATACGTGATATTACCACGTATTGTGCTAAAGATCCTGAGATAGAGAGTGTGACTTTTTATGCTTTTAGTACTGAAAACTGGAAACGTCCTAAACTTGAAGTAGAATTTTTAATGAAATTGCTTGACAGTTATCTCAAAAAAGAGCTTAAAACCTATCAAGACAATGGTGTACGATTTCAAGCCATCGGTGATATCAATGCTTTTTCAGCAAAATTACAAAAACGTATCCAAGATACCCAAGATGCCACCAAAGAGAATACCAATCTTACACAAATGCTTGCTCTAAACTATGGTGGTCGTGCGGAAATCATTACTACAGTCAATGCGCTTATTGCAAAAGGGAAGATGATACTCAATGAAGATGATATTTCAACACATCTTCAAACACCCTACAGTGATATTGATTTACTCATACGTACTTCCGGAGAAGAGCGTATAAGTAACTTTCTTTTATGGCAACTGAGTTATGCTGAATTTTATTTCACCCAAACTTTATGGCCTGACTTCACAGCTAAAGAGTTAAAAGATATAATATCACAATACAAAACACGTACACGAAAATTTGGAGGTTTAGCATGACAGGTATATTCATAGGGAGTATGGTATTTATATTAGGTATTTTGATAGGTTCTTTTTTAAATGTAGTCATTTATCGTATACCCAAAAATGAAAGCATTGCTTTTCCTGCATCAAAATGCCAAAGTTGCCAAACACCTCTAAAGTGGTATCACAATATCCCTATTTTTTCCTGGCTGTTTTTAGGTGGGAAATGTGCTTTTTGTAAAGATCCCATTGCCAAACAGTATCCTATTGTAGAGTTTATCACAGGTATCATTTTTTTTACCCTCTATCTAAAACTAGGACTAGTCTGGCAGCTACCCTTTGTTGCAGCCTCTTTTGCTGCACTTTTTGCTTTAACCATGATAGATTTCAAATATATGGCTGTGCCTGACTCTGTTAATTTTGCAGCACTCCTCTTTGCACTTATACAACCAGACTTTTTACATGCTGCGATGTATGCTGCCCTTGCAGCAGGTGGGCTCTACCTCATTGGACTTTTATCTTCGCTTCTTGCAAGAAAACAAGCAATGGGAGGTGCAGATGTCATTGTAGCAGGAACTATGGGTGCGCTTCTTGGATTTCCTAACTTTTTTGTTGCTATTTTTCTCTCTGCTATACTTGCAATGATACCTGCTATTATTTGGAGAGATAAAGGTGTGCCTTTTGTACCATTTTTGGCTTTGGCTACTTTTTTAGTGTATCTTTATGATACGGAGGCAACACAACTATTGGATAGACTCATTTATGGTTAGTGTCAAAGGTTTTATTTCATCCAATTTCACCAAGGCATTCTTGACTATATTTTTACCATTTTTTCTTATCTTTACACTCATCTACCTAGTCAAGATATCTGCACTTACCTCAAAAATACAAATAAGTTTTGTTGAATTACTACAACTTTATAGCTACTCTATCCCAGATATCGTCTTTTATACACTTCCTATTTCATTTATCACTGCTTTAGCCAATGTTTTACTCAAACTCTCACAAAGCAATGAGCTTATAGCCCTGTATGCATTGGGATTAAAAGCCAATAAAGTCTTAAAGTCCTTACTTGTGCTAGGCGTACTTTTTTCTATACTTCTGGCGACTATCTCATTTCTGGCTATGCCCATAAGTAAACAACTCTATAAAGATTTTAAAAACGCTAAAAAATCTGAAGCAAAATTAAACATCGTTGCGGGAAAACTTGGACAGAAATTTGGAAATTATTATATCTATGTAAAAGAGAATAAGCATGGTCTATTCCAAAATATTGTTATCTACAACCGTACAAATAGAGATGAAGAGCAGTTCTTTTCATCGCAAAGTGGGAAACTCAATAAAACCAATGGTGTGACCTCATTACAGCTCAATGATGGCTATGGCTATACCTATGCAAATGGGAAATTGCAACAGTCCAATTATAAGCGTTTAGAAGTGTTTGATAAACAACAAAGTAAACCTTTTGAGTTTGAAGATATTGTTGCGCACTGGAGCAAAGCCAAAACAGAAATAAAAATGCTTCATCGTGCACTCTTTTTTATTTTTGTAAGCCTTATCCCTATACTTTCTGTCTATCTCATCGCTTCTTTTGCAATGATTAACCCTCGCTATCAGGAAAATCGTTCTTTTATCGTGATTGCTATCACGGGTATAGGGCTCTATTTGATTGCTTCATTTTTAGAAAAATGGGGCACATTCCCATTGCTTATAGCTATTATCATCGCAATACTCCTATTGGGTAAATGGATGTTTGATAAACGTGTCGCCAAGTATTTCTAATGTCTAAGTCTACTCGTGTAAAAGCGGTTATATCCTATGATGGAAGTGCCTACTATGGGTTTCAGAAACAAAAGAGTACCAAGCAAACCATTACCTATGAGATAGAGCATGCCCTTGCTTCACTACAGATAGACGGAAGTATTGTAGGTTCTGGTCGTACCGATGCAGGCGTACATGCTACAGGACAAGTCATACATTTTGATATACCTCCATACTGGCACGACTTGGACAAACTCACACTAAACCTCAACAGAAAACTAAGTGCTATACGTTTCAAACATATCACTTTTGTCGCTTCTGATTTTCATGCACGTTTTCATGCCAAAAAACGTATCTATCGTTATATCTTTAAAACCAAGCAACCCTCCCTTTTTGAGCAAAAATATATCTCTTACTATGCAGCATTTGACACCATGTTACTTTATGATGCACTCAATAGTTTTATAGGAAAACATGATTTTAATATGTTTCGTAAGACAGGCACAGATACACACACAAGTATCAGAGAGATATACCAAGCACGTCATTTACAAAGAGAATCATACCACTACATCTACGTTGAAGCCAATGGATTTTTACGTGCCCAAGTACGTATGATGATAGAGACAGCTATGCAAGTAGCACAAAAAAAATTACCCCTTCAAGCACTCATCGAACAACGCAACTGCAAAAGACAACATAACACAAAACTTGCACCAGCAGAGGGTTTATATTTGGCTAGGATTATTTATTAATTTTTATCTTTTTTTGACTTTTTTTGGCTAAAATATAGGTATGAAATTGATACTTATGCTCACACTATCCCTTTTGTCTTATGCGACATCTGATATGGAACAGATCTATCTCAAAAATGCCTGTAACTCCTGCCATGGTATGTATGCAGAAGGCATGGGATCAGCACCTAGACTGCAAGGCAGAAAAGAGAAAGTGCTACTAGAAAGACTGAAAGATTTACAACAAGGCAAAACACGTACCTCCGCTGGGGCAGTGATGATATCTTTTGCAAAATCATTAGACAAAAACCAAACCATTCAAATGGCTAAATATCTCTCTACACTAAAAACGGTAGTAGCAGAAGATCGCTATGATGAAGCGTATGATCCCAATGATGATGGAGGATCATAAAATTATGCTAAACTATATAAACTTTTCTATCTTAGGAGTATTACCTTGCCTACATCTTACAAAAAGTTTTTAGGACTTATTTTTTTACTTTTTTCAGCTGGGTTTGCAGTGTGGTATCCACTTGCAAACCTATTATAGGAAGATGCAATGTCTAAAGCAAAACGTTATATACCGACAGATAAACCCGCACTAAAGTATCCAAATGCCACACTTTTGTATATATTTTTAATACCGCTTTTTTTAGCGACTATCCTTGCACTTATCAGTATCGATATCAAAGCTTTTATACTCTCGGGGATCTCTTTTGTACTCTTCTTGACAGTCGCAAGATTGGCAAAAAAAGGATTAATATTAGAGCATGAGTATCAAAATAAAACATTGACCAAGGCACCCAAAGTTCCCTACAAAACAATAGCTGGATATCTTTTGGGCGCTGCTACATTGTTTACCGCCTATGTCGCAGGAGGAGAGCCCTTTACAAAATCTATTTTTTTGGCACTTATTGCTACCATTGGATACTTTATGCTCTATGGGTTTGATCCTAAAAAAGACAAACTCGATAACCTTGGTGATATATCAGCAGAATTTGTGTTAGAAACTATCCATGAAGCCAAAACCAAAATAGCATCCATTCAAGAGGATATGCAAGAAATTGGAGATACTCTTTTAAGAGACAAACTCTCCAATGCTGTGCACAAAGCAGAAAATATTTTACAAACCATTCAAGAAGATCCCAAAGATATCAGAGTAGCAAGAAAATTTCTTATTGTCTATATCGATGGACTAGAAAAAGTTACCAATGCGTATACAGAGTTAGATGAAAAAGATATCACTCCCCAAACCAAGCAGAAGATACATACCCTCATGGATGACGTAGAAAAACGTTTTGATAAAGAGTTGTCACGGCTTAAAAACAATAATCAATTTGACCTAGATGTACATATAGATACACTCAAAGAACAAATCAAACACTAAGGAAGAAATATGGAAACCAAAACAAAAGAGATCATAGAAACCGCAATAGAAAAAAAATCTGAGACCGTACCAGAGGTCATGGAACATGAAGTCACTGCCCTTCAGGATGCACTCAATGAACTAGATATCAATGATAGAAAATCGATTATCTACTTCGGTTCATCTGCCCAAGAGAAGCTCGATGAGATCTCAAACCGTATGATAGAGGGTGTCCAAAATAAAGATGTAGGTGCCGCAGGTGCCGCACTCAATGAGATGGTTGCTTCTATTCGTGGTTTTGATATGGATGAGTTTAACCCCAACAAAAAGCTCGCATGGTGGCAAAAACTTTTTGGAACGACTAAACCACTGCTAAAGTTTATCCAAGAGTATGAAAATGTACGTGATCAAATAGACAGTATCTCTAACTCTCTAGAAAAACACAAAAGCCAACTGATGACAGACATTGTTTCTCTGGACAAACTCTATGATGCAAATTTGGATTATTTTAGAAAGCTCGAGCTCTATATCAAAGCAGGTGAAACCAAACTCGAAGAGCTAGAGGAAAAAATCATCCCAGAGTATGAAGCCAAAGTAAGAGACTCCAATGATGATATGATGGCTATCCAAGAGCTCAAAGAGATACGTGGATTTAGAGATGAACTAGAGCGTCGTGTGCATGACCTTAGACTCTCACGCCAAGTCACCATGCAGTCTTTACCAAGTATCAGACTGATACAAGAAAATGATAAATCACTTATCTCTAAGATTACCTCTACCTTGGTCAACACGGTGCCACTATGGAGAAACCAACTGGCTCAAACGGTGACTATCTTTAGAAGTCATGCTACCGCAGGTGCTGTCAAAGATGCAGCGGACTTGACCAACGAGCTCCTAGAGAAAAATGCTGAGGGGCTTAGAGAAGCCAATGCTGAAGTACGAACACAAATGGAACGTGGTATTTTTGATATAGAGAGTATCAAAAAAGCCAATGACACCTTTATCGCTACACTGGATGACTCATTACGTATCGCCCAAGAAGGCAAAGCAGCGAGAAAAGAGGCATTGCTAGAATTACAAAAAACTGAAAAAGAGCTCAAAGATGCACTGCTTGCAGTCAAAGCCAAGGCCCAAGAAGTGCCTGAAGTGGTGAAAGAAATTACAGATACAACGAAGGAGGCATAGTATGGGACTATTTGATTGGGTATTCGGACAATTTATAGATGTCATTGAGTGGACAGACAATTCACAAGATACCATGGTCTATCGCTTTAACAGACAGGGAAATGAAATAAAATATGGTGCCAAACTTACCGTACGAGAATCTCAAATCGCTGTCTTTGTCAACGAAGGAGAAATAGCAGATATACTGGGACCTGGTATCTATGAGTTGGAAACAAACAACATCCCTATCCTTACAAGTTTACAACACTGGGATCATGGATTTAACTCTCCCTTTAAAGCAGAGGTCTATTTTTTAAATACCAAAAGATTTACTGACCTTAAATGGGGTACAAAAAACCCTATTATGGTACGTGACCCAGAGTTTTCTATGGTACGTCTACGTGCTTTTGGTACCTACGAGATACGTATCGCTGACCCTAAAAAGTTTTTGAATGAAATTGTAGGTACAGATGGGCACTTTACGACCGATGAGATAGAAGCACAACTTACCAACCTCATTACTTCTAAATTTGCCACAGTCATGGGTGCAGATGAAACCCCTGTGCTTGACCTTGCTGCAAATTATGAAAAATTGGGGGCATACATTACTGAACATATAGCCCCTTCTTTTGATGAGTATGGACTCGAACTTACCAAAATGCTCGTAGAAAATATCTCTCTCCCTGAGGAGGTAGAAAAAGCCATAGATGCACGTTCTAGTCGTGAGATTACAGGTGACTTAGATGCTCATATCAAGTACCAAAGTGGACAAGCCTTAGGAAACTCCGAAGGATCTGCTTCTGATATGGTAGGTATGGGTGCAGGCATGGCTATGGGGCAACAGATGGCAAATAGTATGCAACAACCCAATAGCACATCCACCCCACCACCACTCCCTAATCAAATCGCACAGTACTTTGTAGCCGTTGATGGAGAATCTGATGGACCCTATTCATTAGAAGCTGTAGAAAAAAAGTTACTCTCTGGAGATATTACAAAAGAGACGCTACTCTGGACACAAGGTATGGATGGTTGGGAAAAAGCATCTTCTGTACTCTCTGCTACCTTTAGACAAACACCTCCACCACTACACTAATTTATGCAATTTACGGCGATTAACTTTACCTGCCCCTCTTGTGGGGCTCCACAAAAATTTTCACCTGCTACAGGTACACTCGTATGTGAGTTTTGTCAAACAAAAACGACGATTGAAGTCTCAAATGATATCATACATGAGTATGAATTTACCGAAGCAATAGCAGCACTCAATACCCAAAAAAACCAAATCATAGAAAAAAATGTAAAATGTAAAAAATGTGGTGGTTCCTTCACTCTGACTCCCTACTCTTTTTCATCCAACTGCCCCTATTGTAATACACCCGCCATTACTGATTTTATACATGAAATCACACCCAAATCACTCATACCCTTTAGACTTACGCACAAAGAAGCACAGAAGCGCTTTAGTAAATGGGTAGGCTCTCGATGGTTTGCACCCAGTGCCTTTAAAAAATACCTAGATGGTGATAACACACTTACTGGATACTACCTTCC
>JALSPX010000126.1 GCA_026985755.1 Sulfurovum sp.
ATAATTTCTAATTTCTAATTTTAGTGTATGCTTTTTATATTAATCTATAATTAATCCCTACTTATCAGTGTAATCAAAATAGACTCTTGTAATTGCAATAAGGAATGCAGTTACTGCAGGGCCTAAAATCATTCCCCAAAAACCGTGCGTACTCATGCCTGCTAATATAGAGAAAAAAATAACAATAGAATTAATCTGTATCGTGCTCTTTAAAAAGTCCTCTTTAATGACTTTAATAATCATAGGTTTTAAAAAAGTATCTGCGACGATTGAAATCATTATCACAGAATATGAAGCAATGACAATAGCTGCATGTATATCTATTTTGGTCCATGCATAAAGTGATACAGGCGCCCAAACAATGATGCCACCAATAATAGGAATCAAAGAAGCAAAGCCATATATCACCCCAAAAAGAAGTCCATTAAATCCAAAATAGCTTACAATGACACCAAAAAGAAAGCCTTCCAAAATTGCTGTCACTATGACTGAATAGAACACCACTTCCATGGTCGCTGATACCTCTTGTATCATACGTGTACCTTTAGCTGGAGAGACCGGTAAAAATTTTAAAATCATTTCAAAAAACTGATCTCCATAAAAATTAATGAAAAAATAAAAAATGACCACAAAAAACATATTTTTCATAAATCCAAGTCCTGCACTACCTGCTGCAGTAATAAAGTGTGTTGACTCTTCAATATATCCTGTAATTTTAGCATCGCTCAAATATTGTTGACTCAATTCTTTTAAATAAGAGACTTGTTCTATATATGTTTTTACGGTGTGGATTGTCTCCCGAATACCTATGCTATCCAACTGAGAAAGATAATTCACCCCTGTTGTACCCAAATATACAATAGGTGCGAACAACAAAAGTGAAAGCAGTAGTGTTGAAAATGCTGAAGAAATTTTTGCAGAATTCGTCACGGTCATCAATTTTTTACTTAAGTTAAATGTAGCCATCGTCAACAAAATAGCAACCGTCATAGAAAGCAAAAAAGGCTGATACACTGAATAGGCACCCATGAGTGCTAAAACAAAGAGTGCTGTAATCATTACATTTGTTTTATTCACTAAATAAATCCTCTTGTTTGTTTAATTTAAAATGCTCATAAGATTTTTGTGTAGCAATTCGCCCTCGTGCCGTACGCTCTATGTAGCCATTGGCAATAAGATAAGGCTCTAACACATCCTCAATCGTCCCTTCATCTTCGCTGAGTGCTGCACCAATAGTGCTAAGGCCCATTGGTTTGTTTTTTGCACTTACAAGCAATTCAAGCAGTTGAATATCTTGCTCGTCAAAACCAAGATTATTGACTCCAAGTTGGTCAAGTGCATATTGAGCACGCTCTAAAGAAATTTCTTCTTCATCCAGCACCTCAGCAAAATCACGCACTCTCTTGAGTAAACGTAAAGCAATACGTGGCGTACCACGACTGCGTCTTGCCATCTCAACGGCTGCTTCTTTTTGTGCAACTTTTTCTAATTTATGAGAGGCTTGTGTCACAATTTTGGCTAACTCATCAGGCGTATAAAACTGCATCCTAAAATGCATCCCAAACCGCTCACGCAAAGGATTAGAGAGCATCCCGGCTCTGGTCGTCGCCCCTATAAGTGTAAAGCGTGGCAGGTCTATCTTTACCGTCTGTGCTGCAGGTCCTGAACCTATAATGATGTCTAGTCTAAAGTCTTCCATCGCAGGGTAAAGTATCTCTTCAATAGCTGGAGACATACGGTGTATTTCATCGATAAAGAGTATATCACCCTCTTCTATGTTCGTAAGCAATGCTGCCAAGTCTCCTGCTTTTTCTATCATCGGTGCGGCAGTGGTTTTGATGTTTGCGTTCATTTCAGTGGAAATAATGTTTGCAATAGTCGTTTTACCTAGTCCAGGAGGACCAAAAAACAAAATATGGTCTAAGGCTTCTTCGCGTTTTTTACTCGCTTCTATAAAGACTTTGAGGTTCTTTTTGATCTTCTCTTGCCCAATATACTCATCCCAACCACTAGGACGAAGCGATATTTCATAAGAACCTTCATCTGTAAAACGCTCCAACTCAACCATACGCTCCATTAGCAATGCTCCGCATTACTAAAATGAAAAATGAAAAATGAAAAATGAAAAATGTTTGATGATAAATACATTAGTATGTGTACTCCTCACTGGGAAATTCACGTCCCTTGACTTCGTTGCGATACTCTTCAAGTCCTTGGCGTATCTGCTTTGCACCATCCATGTATTGTTTCACAAATTTTGGCTTAAAGGCCTCAAAGAAACCAAACATATCACTCCAGACAAGTACCTGCCCATCGGTGACATTTCCCGCGCCTATACCTATAGTAGGAATGCTTACTGCTTCGGTAATAGCCTTAGCCGCCTCTTCTTTCACACCTTCTACTACAATAGCAAAAGCACCTGCTTTTTCTAAAGCTTTGGCATCTTCCACTAAAGAAGCGATATCTTCAGTATCTTTACCACGTATCTTATAGCCACCATCACTTCGTAAAAACTGGGGCATCAACCCTATATGTCCAAGCACTGCTATAGAGTTTTGCGTCAATGCTTCAACAATATACGCTCGCTCTTTACCACCCTCTATTTTTATTGCTTGTGCAGAGGTTTCTTGGTAAGCTCTTGTGGCATTATGTATTGCATCCTCTACAGTAGAGTACGACCCAAAAGGCATATCTAACACGATCAATGGAAGCTTAGCTCCATTGCAGACTGCTTGTGTATGATAAATCATTTGATCCATAGTTGCAGAAAGCGTGTCCTCTTTACCTAAAAAACTCATGTTTAGGCTATCTCCCACAAGTATCATCTCTACCTCACCATCAAAGAGCTGTGCAAAGAGTGCATCATACGCTGTAACCATGGTAATAGGTTCAACACCTTTCATTTTGGCAATGGTAGTTAAGGTGACTTTTTTTTCTATTTTAGGGGTATGAATACTCATGATTATCCTATGAACGACACCATAAATTGTGTGTCAAAATTATAATTTTACTCATTTTATCATATAATGTTGAAAATTATACAAAAAGAGTCCTATTTGAAGAAGTTAGTTGCATATATTACCACAGGTTTTCCAGATTTAGAGTTTACAGTTGATGCTGCTTTGGCACTCTCTGAAGCAGGAGTAGATACCCTTGAACTAGGTATGCC
>JALSPX010000127.1 GCA_026985755.1 Sulfurovum sp.
GTTTTAAATAATTGTCCATGGTGCAATACAGATTTTACTGAATCAAACTATAAGTGTAGTGAAGATAATTTTCATTTTACTTGTCATAATAACAAATGTGATTTCGGAAAAAAACAAGACAATATACTACCTTGTAATGTAGTAGACGAAGCTCTATATAAAAACCCTCCAAGTTTGCTTATCTCAACTGTAGATAAGTTTGCACGGCTTGCCTGGGAAGAGAGAGCAGGTGGATTTTTTGGTAAATATGGAAATAGACCGCCTGAATTGATTATTCAAGATGAACTTCATCTTATTTCAAGTGCATTAGGCTCTATTGTCGGATTGTATGAAGTGGGTATAAATACTACATTGGTAGCAAGAGGAATGAGGGCAAAATATATCGCATCGACTGCGACGATTAAAAATGCAGCCAAACAGGTTCGGACACTATTTGCAAGAGATATTGCAATTTTTCCTCCTCCGGGGCTTCGGTATGATGATTCCTATTTTGCAAAAACGGTTCCTCTTGACAAGAAAGCAGGAAGGCTGTATGTTGGTTACTTAGCACCACTGCTTGACAGACAACATTGCCTTGAACCTTTGGCAGGAATATTGCTCTCTAACCCTATAAAACTGTTTAAAGATGACGAACAGTTTATGGACAAATGGTGGACACAAATTGTATATCATGGAAGTTTAAAGGGTGTAGGTAACAGTAGGACGCTGTATCAAAGTGGTGTAAAATCGTATCTTGATAAATTTACTCTTGAAAATATGAAGAATGATATAGAAAAAGAATTTCCAAATTTTTTAAAAGATAGAAACTTAAGAAGTATAAGTGATTTTAGGAAGATTGAAGACACAAATGTAAAGGCTATTGTTGATAAATATCTACCTATAAGAGATATAAGAGTAAAGACACTTACTAGCAATCAAACAGCAGAAGAGAATGCACAGATTTTTGATGCACTTACAAAAGATAAAGATGAAAATGAAGCTGTAGATGTGGCACTCGCCACCAATATGATATCAGTTGGTCTTGATGTCTCAAGATTGGCACTTATGATTATCAATGGTCAGCCATTAACAACAGCAGAATACATTCAAGCAAGTAGTCGTGTAGGTCGTGGAGAAACACCTGGTATCGTATTTGTGAATTATTATAAAACGCAAGCAAGAAGCTTATCCCATTATGAAAATTTTAGATCTTATCATGACTCTTTTTATAGATTTGTTGAACCATCAAGTTTGACTCCTTTTACTTTTCAAGCGAGATCAAGAGCATTACATGCTGCATTAGTAATAGCCATACGACATAGTAACATAGGCATGTTAAATAATGATACAGCAAAAAATTTTGATAAAGACAATGAGTTAATTAAAAAAGTAATTAAAGAGATAAAGATTCGTTGTAAATTAGCCAATACTGGGAATAAAGACATTATAGAAAAAGTAAATAAACATATTGACCAACTTGTTACTAAGTGGCATAATGAAGTAGAGTATTGTGAAGGACATAAAATAAAATTGGTCTATAACTCTAATGATAGAAATTATAAAAATGTTATCTGTAATTTTGAAGAGAATAATGGCTTATGGCAAACACTGCAATCGATGAGAAATGTAGAAAGCTCTGCCCTAATGAAACTTTTACAAGGAGTAAAACAAAATGAAGAAATTTAAACAAAAATATACTCCTGTCAGATTTTCACATTTGATGTCTTATGCTGGTGTTGGTGCTATTGTGCGTGGAGCAGAAGATAAGCTTATGACTGTTACTGATATTCGCTTCTGGAGAGACAAGTCAGGACAGATAGCTTCGGATGTCATTCCGTATGTTAAAAGAGTATCTATGGCACTAAATATTGATAAAGAGCTTCGTATGCCACCAAAAGCACAGGAAAATGATCAGGGAAGTATTGACGGAACTTATCTGCCTGCAGTCTTGTTCCCGAAATATGCAAAATGTCAGTCATGCGGTTTATTACACAATAATCCTTGGCGAAAACAAGAGAAAAACTTGGATGAAAATGTATTGTGTGAAAGTTGCAGAGGTAAACTTGAGCAGCTTACATGGTGTGCGGTAAGCAATAAAGGTCATATGGGTGAAGTTCCATGGCACTATATCTGTCATGAAGAATCCGATACACAATGTAGAGCAGATTTTAAAACAAGCTATTTGAAAATCATTAAAGATAATAATGGAAAACAAAAGATCAAATGTACAAGATGTAACAGCGAAAATTATTATGAAAATGCCAAAATTAGTATTATAAATAGTGTGCAACCTTGGATTTACGATAAAGCACCTGAACTTGAAAAGGATGATGTTGTTGAGATTTTGGAAGTTAACAACCCGGGTGTTTATCTACCTGAACGGGTTAATGCACTAGTTATTCCGCCAGAATCAAGAATCAGTAAAACTAAGCTTGTAGATAGACTTTACAATAATTCAAGACTTCGCCGAGAGATAGAAGCTATAAAAATGCCATTGAGAAGAAAAGGTAAGCTCAAAGAGGCTGCGACTGAGTATAGATGCAGTGTTGAAGAAATCAAAGATGCACTAATGCAAATAAAGAATGGCTATCCCTATTTTGATGAGACAATTACAATTGGTGAATTGATAGAGGATGAGTATAAGGCATTTTTAACCCCTTTAGATGATGTAGCCGATGATGAGGACTTTGTTACAGTGCATAAAACTTATGAATTTAAAAAGTTATCCACCATACTTCAGACAAAAGAATTAAAAGCAACGATCGGAATGATAAACCATCATATTATTGTAAAGAGACTCAGGGAAATACAGGTTTTTAAAGGATTTTATAGAGTACAGCAGGATGATAACGAATTTCTGGTTCCCCCTGATATAGAAGGTAAAAGCAGTTGGCTACCTGCAATTGAACTCTTTGGTGAGGGAATATTTTTTACTATTGATGAAAATATTTTATCGAAATGGGAAAAACTTCCAGCAGTTGTAAAAAGAGCATATGAAATTGCAAAGAGGTATGAAAAATCAGAAGTATTTATTGCTAATGATGTTGTTATTACACCAAGGTTTTTACTTTCACATACTTTAGCTCACCTAATGATACGAGAACTGGAATCCACGGCTGGTTATCCAGCAGCATCATTGAAAGAGAGAATATATTGCTCAAGAGATAGAAAAATGTCTGGCATTC
>JALSPX010000128.1 GCA_026985755.1 Sulfurovum sp.
AAAAGACCAACTTATAACCTCTACTGCTAATCTATACCTACCAAGCTTAAACGGTATATTGATTTTTCCACCTTCAACCATTTGGATTTTGTTGCTTTTGTTCACAATATACTGAACCAATAGCCCAAAAATAGCCATTAAGATTAAAATGATAGACAGAATACCTACACTCTCTAAAACACTTGGACCAAATGAGGAGAGTCTCTGGTAGATCAAAGTACTAAGCACCAAATATCTACCAGGAATACCAAGAAGTGCCGGAATACCAAAATTTCCGATAGATGCCACAAATGCCAAAGCCAATCCCGCAATCAAGAATGGAGTCATCAGTGGCAAAATAATGTAAAATAGTGTTCTTATAGGTGTTGCCCCGCTGCTTCTTGCTGCCTCAATGATATTTGCAGGTATAGTATACACACCCGCTCTCAAGGCCAAAAATACCATTGCGGCATGCTCTATGGAGAGCAACAGAATTACCCCCTCCCTTGAGTAGAGTGGATTGGACGCACTTTGAAGATTGAAGTAATTTAAAACATTGGCCAATGGACCAGAGGGACTGACAAGCTCCAGCCATGACACTGCTGTTATTTGAGCGGGAATCAACATAGGAATCAGCAATAAAAATACAAGAATAGTCTTGTTTCTAATATCTGTAAGAGTAATCAAAAATGCAAAAATAGCACCAATTATGAGTGAAAAAAAAGCTGAGATTACGCTGGCATCCAGTGTATGATAAATCGCTTTCTGTACTGTTTTTTCTCCCACAACATGCATAAAGAGTGAAGCAAAATCTCCAGTAGGGGGGAAGATTGTCTGCACCAGAAGCTTCCCTATTGGATAAATGCAAAAAAGCAGTATGTAGAGAGAGACCACAAAAAGTATAAGCAGTACCTTGGGGTCTCTAGTTTTGAATCTCATCATAAACGAATTATGCACCACCAAATAGATTGGCAAACTTCTTTTTAATATCTTCTATCTTTTCCTGTATAACTTTTGGATCAGCCTTCATGATCTTGAGTTTGCTTAAGTTCCCATATGCTTCTGGTGCCTTGATGGATTTCATCAAAGGGATATAGTTTTGAGAAACAGATTGAAGCTGAGCATCCTTGGAGAGCTGGAAATCTATAAATTTTCTTGCATCTTCAACATTTTTTGCACTTTTCAGGATGGCTACAGGTTGATTAATGCTTGTCACACCCTCTTTTGGAAATACAAAATCTACAGGTGACCCTTTTTTCTTCGCTCCAATTGCCATATAATCTATGATAATCCCATATGCTTTTTGTCCTCTGGCAACCGCATTCCTAACCGAACCATTGCCCTTACCCGCAACTGCTCCGTTTTTAGCCAATTTTTCATAATATGCCCAACCAAATTCAGGCTGCTCCGTTAGTGTGCCCACATGGATAACTGCTGCACCGGAATAGAGTGGGCTAGGCATAATTACTTGATTTTTTGCTGCCTTGCTAAGTAGATCGTTCCATGATTTAGGAACAGGAACGCCAGCTTTTGTATTATAAATGATACCTGTTGTTATGAGTTTTGTTCCAAAATAGTATTTATCTTTATCGTATTGACTTGGATCGAAATCTTTAACGGGTGCATCTTTATAGGGTTGTAATACTCCCTGTCTTTTTAATGCATCCATAGCTACAGAGTCTGCTATCATAAGTACATCTGGTTTAGGATTGCCGGCTAAAATCTCTGCTTGAAGCTTGTTTAAGACTTTAGTAGTACCATCCCTGTAAACATTTACTTTTATGTTTGGGTATTTTTGTTGAAAAAGTTCGACTACCTTTACCATCTGCTTCTGCGGCTGAGAAGTGTAGAGTGTTATCACGCCTGCCTGGATTTCTGAAGTTATCGCCAGTATGCCCAAAAGCGTTACTAGCACCTTTTTGTTGAATGTCATTTTATCTCCTTTAATAAGTGGTTTACATAGTGAAAATTTTTCTCTAACAGCTCTTCGCCTCTACCTATGATTGCAGCCTCTATGGTCAAAAAGCCATCATACTCTTTTGGTAAAAGTCTCAAAGCACCTCCTAAATCTACCTCTCCCTCGCCCAATGGCAAATGGGTTTTTCCGTAACCTGAGTCACTGATATGTATATGTTTTATCCACGCATCATCTAAATTTTCAATCATCTCCTTTTCGTCACCAATTGTATGCAAATGAGCGATATCTATCGTTAGACCTATACCATCGATCTTCTCGTTCATAAGTATCTTTGCATCTTCAGGTGTTTGGAAAAACTCTCTGGGTCTCTTTTCCATCATCTCAAAAGTCACCTGAAGTGCTTTTTCTCTTGAAAATGCCGAAATCTCTCTAGCAAAAGCTATCAGCTTGGGGAAAAATATATCTTTGCTATCTTGACTTGAAGAGAATCTGCCAGGATGAATCACAATGAGTTTGGCACCCAATACTTCGGCTAAAACAATTGCTTCAAATATCTGCCTTTTTGACTCCTTGGCAATACCTACATTGGATGAGATGGGATTGAGATCGTAACTGGGTGCGTGAAGTGTAAGCTCCAGACCAAGCTCATGGGCTTTATTGCGTATAGTATCCGCTCTATCATCGTATCTATAAAAATGATCAGCCCATATCTCTACACCATCATGGCCTACATTTTTTGCCATATCCAATGTCTCTAAAACAGAGTAGTTACGCAAAAAAGGGCTTGAAAAAGAAATTTTCATTACAGCTTTCCATACCTATTTTTAAAAGTGTACCCTTTGTTGGTTACACAATGGTGACAATCACAGGGGAGGCTAAAAAGTAAATGACCATTCATTTATACTTAAATGGCTATACGGTATAATCACTACAATGAAAAGAAAAATCATCAAGTAGCAGACTATTGTCAATATAGCATTGAAACTCTTCTCATCATAGGATTTTCATCAGAGCGACATAGAAACTTTAGGGTGTAACTTCAAATAACAAGTTCATTGATCTTTTGCAGCATACTCTCATACAGGTCTATACATATACTGTGCGTATGGTTATAGTTCACTTTCCACTTGGCTACGGATTTGTAGGATTCGGGATTGTAGAGTTTGAATTTTTTAGAAAGTTGTCTTGCCGATTCGTTTGCTGCTTTTTTTGATGTATCGATTCCGTTTGCAAAATAGACATCGCTTTTACATTC
>JALSPX010000129.1 GCA_026985755.1 Sulfurovum sp.
GGTACTGTGCGTTGTACTTTTTGAGGTCAAGTTTGAGTTGTTTGGAGATGGTTTTGGTGTAGATGGTCACTTGTACATCTTGGTTCTTGCTAAAGAGCGTAAGGACACTCTCGTCTATGTAGTTGTCTACAAGTTTTATGGAAATCTCAGCACTCTTGATAAGCTTGGCTACAAATGCATACGCATCAAACACCTGTCCATCATAGAAGATGCCTTGTGTAGGGCTAAGAGAGTTGTCATGAAGTTGGTATCCATGTTGCTCACTTTATGCTGGAGTGACTGTACCTCTTGTTCGAGTGATACAAACCTATCATGTGTGATTTTGTCTGCATTGATAGCATATCCATTAGAGATGTAGTTTTTGAGTACCTTGGTTGCCCATTGTCTAAAGGCAACACCTTTTTGAGATTTGACTCTGTATCCAACGGAAATAATGACATCGAGATTATAATACTCTACATTATAGGTTTTACCATCACTAGCAGTTGTCGCAAATTTTGCGACAACTGCTATTTTTTCTAACTCTTTATCTTTAAAGACATTATTGATATGCTTCCCTATAGTTTTAACATCTCTAGCAAAAAGCTCAGCTAACTGTTGCCTATGTAGCCAAACAGTTTCATCTTCTATAGAAACCTTAATCTCTATTTCACCGCTTTTATAAATCTCTACACTGTGCTTCATAGTCACCTCATACAATATTTTTAATATGATAGCGTCTATTTTTTATTTTGGATAAAAATATTTCAAATTGACATATTTTTAAAATAATCCCCTACTTCTCTTTCAAAACCCTCAAAAACTCACCTCTAGCACTATAGCCCACAAACTTATGCACGATGCTTTCATACTTTTCCTTCTTTTTCATAGAGTACCCTAAAACGTGTATTCGATATTTTAGAGTCTTCTGTATGTAGTTCATGTGAAAGCTCTGTAAGTCCACAGCTTTTAAATAGTTCTACTTCCTCTTGGGTGAGAGGCCACGGAGGACCATCAAATGCCTCTTCTTTTTTATGGGCTACAAGCAGGAGCCGTCCACCTTGTGCAACGGTACCAGCCACAGCTTTTATCATCTTCTCCCTAAACGCTATGGGGAGAGACTGAACAGTCAATGCCTCAAATACAAAGTCAAAGGTCTGCGTATACTCAAAAATATCTTGTTTTATAAACGTTACACTTGAGTTTGCAAAACGCTCTTTGGCTAAGTCTAACGCTGTTTGAGATACATCAATGGCTGTGACATCATAGCCTGCATCTTCTAATGCCTTTGCATCATCCCCAAGCCCACAGCCTATAACTAATGCTGTACCCTTATGGTTTGTTTCTTCATCTAAGTAGGTTTGAAGTAATGGGTTTACTGCTTGTCTCGCCCAAGGGATATTCTCATGAGTACTTTTATTTTTTTGATAGAGTGCATCAAACCATTCCGAGGCTTTGTTATGTGCTTGCATTATTTTCCTTTTCTATACATGACTTATAGGGTACTTTTATAGGTATGAATTTGGATTTCATTCATTATAATGTCTATATTTCTGCGTCGCCACATCTTCACATATAAAGGAGATTTTGTCACTGTTATAGAATGATTTATACCAAGCATACACTCCGTCACAGTCTGTCTCGTTGTAATGTACGATAATCACTGGCTTATTTTGTGCTAAAAAGGCTTTCGTGCCCTCAGTGTCCCACCAATTTTTTTCATTATGAAATGACTCATACGTCACCCCATCAAAATCGTTAAACCCCTCTACTGTATTTTTAGCCATACACTTGACACCTTTGCTATGGGTATAGTCACAGAGTGTATGGATGTACTCTTGTGCTTCTTGTACTGTAGCTGTGAGGTTGTACTGTGCTCTTGACTCTTCATCTAACCAGTCCATGTTGTCAAACTCTATCCAGTCTACCCCTAAGTTTGCTACCTTGTCTATGCGTCTTTTCATCACAGGTACAATACCTGTAGTCGTTTGGGAGACGAAATATTCGTTAGGCCAGTCTGGCCATGCTGTATGAGTGAGGTAAGGTTGAAGCTGGGCAAAATCTTCTCTATAGTCCTCCCCTGTACCTGCTGAGATATATGCACCTACTTGATTGCCTTTGGCTTTTATGGCTGAGACATGCTGACCAATGTCATCTTCTGTAGCATCTAGTAAGACATAGGCATTTTTTGCATCTGCCAAGATGTCATCAATCGTGTCTGCGTTATAGTTTTCTTGATAGGCTTGGTTATAGACGCTGATAGGGTTAGATAAGTTCGTATCAGGTGTTGTAGTCGTGCTCTCTCCACACCCAACAAAAAATATAATATCTGTTAATAATATCGGTATACACGTGCTCATTTTCATACTCCTAGCCTTTGTGTTTGAAGTTCATCATTTATTATACTATAATACAAAACAATTTACTACTTAGGATAGACTATCTATGAAACTCCTCGTCTCAGCCTTAGAACCCTCCTCTAATCTTCACCTAAAAGAGGTACTTAAACATACCCATGATGTAGAACTTGTAGGTATTTTTGATAATACGATAGAGCATGGCACACCATTGTATGACATCTCTGAGATGGCAATCATGGGTGTGGTGGATGCCATAAGAAAACTGCGTTGGTTTTTTAAAGTGGCAGATGAGATGGTGGAGCTAGCTCGTGATGTAGACAAAGTGCTGCTTATGGATAGTTCTGGCTTTAACTTGCCTTTGGCTAAAAAACTCAAAACTGCTTACCCAGACAAAGAAATTATCTACTACATACTCCCACAAATATGGGCTAGCCGTCCTAAACGTGCTAAAAAACTGGAGCAGTACTGCGACAAACTCTTGGGCATACTCCCTTTTGAGGTAGACTATTATCCTCAAGGCAAAGCACAGTATGTGGGGCATCCTTTACTGGATGAAATAAACGTACATAGAAATGAAGCAGAGACAAAAAATGTCATTACCTTTATGCCAGGGAGTCGCAAGTCGGAGATAACACGTCTTATGCCTATTTTCTTAGAACTGAGACGTAAACTCGGCAATGATATACGCCCTTTACTGGTCATACCTCCCTCATTTAGTAGAAATAAAATAGCACACCTCTACAAAGGGAACAGAGAGTTTGAGATAGTCCGTGACACCCATGAGGCACTTAGACGCTCTGAG
>JALSPX010000130.1 GCA_026985755.1 Sulfurovum sp.
AGAAAGAGAGACTAGCAGTGGAGGGAACAGCACCACAAGACTCAATAAAATAGTTGCCAAAAAGGTAAAGCTCAGTAGTTCCATCCCCAACAAGAGTACACCCCAACCTACCAACACCATAGCATATGAACGTACCAAAGAGGGAGGGAATCCGACAAACCATACGTAGACTCCTAACAACACCATGGCAACTAGCCCCACATCAAAAAGTGCATGCCTATAGGGGAAAAATCTCTGCTGTAATGGTCTATACACTATAAGCAGTACACCATACAATAATCCCCATAATATACCCAAATGAAAACCAGACAAAGCCACCAGATGACTGACTCCAAGTTTTGCTATTTGGGTGCGCAAAGTATTCACCAAAGGGGTAGCAAAAAAGATAGCGGTATAAAAAGATTTCAAATCTTCTGTTTTATGTTGTTTAGAGACTTTTTCTAACAAGTTATCTTTAAATGTTAAAGGGATTTTGGCTTGACTTTTTATTTTGCTTTTGACATAAAAAGTACCTAAGAAGTCTCTAAACTTTATACTCTCATTGGGAAATATCTGTAATCGTAAACGTGTATGATGAAAGTTTTCTTTTTTATGGGTGGTCGTATAAAAAGTAAGCCCTTCTTCACTTCTTAATTTGAGTACGGTGTAGCGTTTCTCATTTTTTTGCTTTTGGTAGGCTCTTTGCACCTCTGCATAGGTATAATAAAAGGGTTTAGAGATAAATTCTTGATAGTGCCCATAGCTAAAAAAGAGTCGTATCAGTAGCATAAACACCAATACGCCCATCACAAGTATAAACCCTTTTCGCTCTGGAAAAAGTTTAGGCTTTTGGAGTTGCATTAGATCTGAGGAATATCGATATTGGCCTCTTGCATAGGGATGTCTCCATCTTCATAGACCACTTCAAATGCCGGAGCATGGCTCTTGTCCACAAAGCGTGTAAACTTTTTTTGGAACACCAGTTCCACAGTCCCTGTAGGACCATTTCTCTGTTTTCCTATAATAATCTCTGCATCCTCTTCAGATTTTTTTCTAAACTCTGAAGTATACTCTTTACCCTCAGCCTTGGCTTTCATCTCTTTCTCTTTTTCTTGTGCCTCACGATAGACATCATCACGGTAGACAAAGAGTATGATATCCGCATCTTGTTCGATAGCCCCAGATTCACGTAAATCAGAGAGCATTGGACGCTTATTCTCACGACTTTCCAATCCACGATTGAGTTGGGAGAGTGCCACGATAGGGATTTGTAATTCTCTGGCAAGCTGTTTTAGCCCACGTGAAATTTCAGAGACCTCTTGTTGTCTTCCTTCTCTTCCCTCACCTGACATCAATTGTAAATAGTCTATGATTGCTACCGATATCTCAGGGTGCTGTGCTTTGAGCTTACGTAACTTAGAACGTACATGATGTATAGTCGCATACCCACCATCATCTACAAAAAGTTTCTTTTGTGCCATTTCAGAAGTCGCAGCACTCAGCTGTGACCACTGCTCATCACGCAAGTCACCTACCCTCAACGCCTGTAGTGGAATAGAGGTTTTTGCAGAAAGCAGTCTTAACATCAGCTGCTCTGCTGGCATCTCCAAAGAAAAAAATGCCACCCCTTCATTGCGCTCAACAGCTTTAAGTGCCATGTTAAGTACGAGGGCTGTATTGTGTGTCACTGTCATGTCTTCGAGTAAAAAAAGATGATTCCCATCCAATTCAAACCCATAATACTCATCTACTTTGTCAAATTCAACCTTGATACCTGTGTGCATATGTTCTCTTTTAGAAACCAATGCACGGGCTTTTTTTCTACGAATTTTTGTAGGAATAGTGTCCAAGTGACCCACAATCCGAACACGGTACACATCACATGCATAGTCTATAGATTTGATACGTGCTTTTTTCTGCACAAAAGAGGCCCGAAACCCAAGAGAATCTGCCAAAAACTTTATCTGTTCCGCCAATACTTTTCGTTTTTGTACAATCTCCATCACATGAAATTTATCATCATAATAGCCGTCACTATCTAGCAAACCCGCCAATAGCGAAAGTCTCTGCTCTTTACTCCCTGTAAGATATTCATGCGGTATATGTTTATGATTCAAAACACCTAAAGTACGTAATTTTCCTTGCAAAGAGTCACTCACATCCTTTAACGCTCCCTCTTTTTGAATGTTTGTAATACCAAACATTGTACACTTACCATCTACTTCATAACGATGCAGTTTTTTATCCAAACGGTATGCATATTCTTCTAAGTATGTCACTATTTCATCATCTTCAGTGGCAATACGTACATCCGAACTCCTACCGTCGCCTAACCATAACCCCAAAAAATAAGGTTCTATATCTAAAGATTTTTCTTCAAATTCTACGGCTACCTTATACCCTTTGTAGTTACTTTTAAATTTGTCAGATTTACCTATATAATCCGAAACTTCTATATTGAGAATATCTCCATGTTTGTGTCCTCCCTCATTTCTTGAACGCTTAAGAGAGAGGATATGTGATTTATTCACACGATAGTCTATGCCTTTATTTTGGCGTACCCAGTACATCTCTTCTCTACCTCTAGCTAAAGAGAGTACGTTTCTAGGGGTAGAGTCGTCACCCATAAGCCTATCCCCTACTTTTACCTCTTCTACTTTTTTTAATGTGCCATCATACATAAGCACTTTGGTTCCCTTTCCCAAACATTTACCCATCGCAGGCCGTGCAGCGATGATGACCAAATCCCCTTTACCAAAACCAGAGGTTTTATCATTCAGGTTCTTAAAGCCTGTGTCTGTTCCTATGAGTTTTGAATTTCCCTGTGCTTTGAGACGTTCTATCTCATCCATCATCGCCAAGGTAATCTCTTTGGCTTCTCTAAACTCTTCATTGCTGTTGTTTTGCGTAATTTCATAGAGCTTTTTCTCTACGAGATTCATCACCTCTTCTGCTGGCAAATCATCTTCTATAACGACCTTTTTTATCTCTGTTGCCAGTGTTGCCAATGCACGTTTACTTGATTTTGCTTTGATTTCAGACAAATAGGCAGCTGTGTTTGAGATAGGGTTTGCAGAGAGCAAGTCCAGCATCGCAACCTCATCAAACTTCCCCATGCTCACTAGCTTG
>JALSPX010000131.1 GCA_026985755.1 Sulfurovum sp.
GCGTTGATAGGCTGGGTGTGTAAGTGATGAAAGTCATTTAGCTGACCAGTACT
This sequence comes from Sulfurovum sp., assembly GCA_026985755.1. Lineage (GTDB taxonomy): Bacteria > Campylobacterota > Campylobacteria > Campylobacterales > Sulfurovaceae > Sulfurovum. Next base: position 54 of record JALSPX010000131.1, read on the forward strand.
AATAGATCGTTTGTATTTACTTTATTCTTCAATAGGTACTACCTTATTAAGTGCAAACACTTAATAAATTAGAAATTAGGAATTAGGAATTAGGAATTGTTCCTAACCAAAACTTCATTGAGTATTTAGAATTGTAATTACATTATGAATTGACTTTAGAAATAGAAGCATTGCAACGCAATGCACACATTCATTTCTAATTACTAATTTTTAATTTAGTTTGGGCTCTTAACAATACTAAGTAATCTCAAGCTTACCAAAGCAAAGAGAGACATGTACACATTGGTGTTCATCTCTCTCTTAGTGGTGGGGCTAGAGGGAGGGTCATACCCAGCTCCATTCCGAACCTGGAAGTCAAGCCTCCCATCGCCGATAATACTGCAGGCTACGCTTGTGGGAATGTAGGTCGCTGCCACTTTGAGTTATAACTTCTCTTTTATTTTTTCCTACTCTTTGTATCTTTACATATTTTTGTTAATCTTTTATACTGTTTATATTAATTTTTGGTACATACTTCTTTACAGATGAATTGGTTTTACGCCTTATTCATTTTAGTAAAACATTTCCTTGTTTTGGGCTCTTCGAGTTATATTTAATCTTTGATCTATGGTTTGGGTCCAACTAAGAAAATTTTATCCCCTAAAGTTATCTCTCCATCATTAATAACTTTGGCAAAAATACCCCTATCTTTTTCTAATAATTTTGGGACTTTTTTATCAATGGATGAAAGATGTTGACATATAGTACAATACTGACTGATTTCTAAATGTGTGGTGCCAATTTTTAAGACTGTACCAGGTTTTAATAGGTATGGATTGTAGTCAATGAGTAAATTTTCTCCAAGTATTCCATGCGTTGTTCTAATTTGATGTGATTCCAAAAGTGCATAGCTGTCTATAGAAGTGATTAGTACTGAGCGCTGCTTGTCACTTTGATAATATTTGTCACTTATAATACCGTTTGAGTCAAGCAGGATTTTTTCACACGATGCACGTTGTTTCGTTGTTTTGTTTGATATAAATATCTTTAGTACAGTACCTACCAATATATCCATTGATATCTCCAATAATTCTATTTTTAAATGCTATCATAATTTTGCTTGATATCGATTTTAATTACTATATATTATATTTTTAATAATAAAGAGTAATAATTATATATGAGAGTAAAATTGTGACGTGTAAGGTTATAAATTAGATTTTATTGATGTAAATCAATACTTTTGCTTATTAGTTTTAGTTTATTTCAATATAATCTATGCATATGATTTCCGTAAGGTTAGCCCTTAGTCATTTAAAAATAAATTAATAGGAGGAACTATGAATAAGAGTATGAATGTATCTGAAAATGTTGAAACTACGATTACGCAATCAAGTAGAAGAGACTTTTTTAGAAAAACTGCAGCTTATTCTGTGAGTGCATTGGCAGCAGCGAGTGTCATGGCACCAGTGAAAATTAAAGCAGAAGACGATCCAGCAATAATAGAAGAACAACCATGGGCAACAGCATGGGGTGCCCCAGTAACTGAAAACCTTTATGGCTTACCTTCTCCTTATGAGAGTAATGTTACAAGAAGAGTCACTGAATTGTTATCTTCTGGGAATATGAAGGCATCTATTGCGGTTACCCCTATACAGGATATCGAAGGTATTATTGTACCTAATGGATTATTTTTTAATCGTTGTCATGGGGGAACACCTGAGATAGATCCGAATAAACATAGATTAATGATTCATGGTCTTGTGGAAAAACCGTTGGTTTTAACGATGGATGAGTTAAAAAAATATCCAAGTGTAAGTAGAATTCATTTTATTGAATGTCCTGCCAATGGTGGACCAGAGTGGAGAAATCCACAATTCCCTTCTATCCAATTTGCTAAAGGTTTTATGTCTTGTGCAGAGTGGACAGGTGTATATCTAAAAGATATTTTGAAAGATCTTGGTCTCAAGCCTGAAGCTAAATGGATGTTAGCAGAGGGTGGAGATAGCTCACACATGGGTAGAACAGTACCTATTGATAAAGTGCTTGATGATGCCATGATTGTATGGGGACAAAATGGTGAAGCCTTACGTCCTGAGCAAGGGTATCCTATTAGATTACTTCTTCCAGGATGGGAAGGTAACCTGATGGTGAAATGGCTTGCGCGTCTTGAGTTTTCATCTGAACCATATTATGCAAAAGAAGAGACAGCTAAATATACTGCCTTGACGAATCATGATGGAAAAGCAATCCAACATTTTTATGCGAATGAAGTCAACTCTGTGATTACTTCTCCTTGTCCTGAAAAACCATGGACCGATCTTAAAAAAGGTGATGTTATTGAGATTCAAGGACTTGCCTGGTCAGGTATGGGTACTATTGAGGGCGTTGATATCTCTTTTGATGGTGGTAAAAACTGGGTAGAAGCAAGCCTTAAAGGTTTAGTCTTGCCGCATGCATGGACAAGATTTTCTTATATCTATAAATACGAAGGTAAGCCACTGTTCCTCTCTAGTAGAGCTAGAGATGATGCAGGATATGTGCAACCATCAGTAAAACAAGAAAGAGATGCTGTTGGTGTCGAAGGTGTCTACCATAGAAATGGTATTCATACATGGGAAGTCACAGAAAAAGGAGAAGTACACAATGTTCAAATCTTATCGTAAATTATTATCGACAGTTACAGTTGTTGCATTAGCCTCTGTTTCTGCTATGGCAGCAGGTGATGCATCTCGCACCTATGCAAATGGTAAAAAGGTGATTGATGGTGGTATGACCTATCCTGTAAAAAAAGGTCTTACAGCTTCTTACCATGTGAATACTCAAAAAGCATATAAAGATGTAAAATTCGGAAGAGCCGCAACTCCAAATGAAATCAAAGCTTGGGATATCGATGTGATGTATGACGGCACAGGTCTTCCTGAAGGTGAAGGTTCTGTAGAGATGGGTGATGAGATTTATGAGGCAAAGTGTGCCTCTTGTCACTTTGATTTTGGTGCTGGTGGGGCAGGATACCCTGCACTTCAGCAAGGAAATGCCTATGAAATGCAAAAAACATTAAAACTTCAAAGACTTCACCCTGATGATGATGGACCTAAGCGTAACTTTGGTTCATATTGGCCGTATGCAAGTACACTATTCTGGTATATTAAAACAGGTATGCCTCACCCTGCACCAATGTCATTAAGTAATGATGAGACATATGCACTTGTTGCTTATATATTATCTATTAATGAGATTAAAATTGATGGTGAAGAGTTAGATGATGACTTTGTATTAAATAAAAAGAATTTCTTAAAGATTGTCATGCCAAATAAAGATGGTTTTATTCCAAAAATTGAAGGTAAAGATGGTTTAGAGAATGTACGTAAATTCTATGACAATCCAAAAAACTTTGGTGGAAATAAAGAAAGATGTATGAAAGATTGTTTTGATGGTGAACCAAAAGTTGCACGTATTCAAGGTGTAGGGATTAGCGATTATAATCCTCCAATTTCTGAGAAAAAAGAAAAACCTGCGAAAAAAGCATCTTCAGATAGCAATGAAGCCAAAGCAACCTATGAAGCATCATGTGCCGTGTGTCATGGTACAGATGCGATGGGTGCACCTGTTGTTGGAGACAAGCAAGCATGGGCAGCTGTTCTTAAGAAAGGTATAGATAAAGTTTATATGAATGGTATAAAAGGTATTAATGGCATGCCTCCTAAAGGGGGAACATCTTTGGATGATGATAAATTTAAGGCGGTCGTAGATTATATGGTAAAGACAAGTAAATAGCTTGTCTATTTCACTATTGCTACACAATAAATAAATAAGATATGGCATGAGTTATACACTCAAGCCTCCAACAAATTGAAAGGAAATTAAATGAAAAAAATGATTTTAAGTCTTGCAACAATTGCTGCAATGACGGCTAGTTTAAATGCTACAGACTATAGAGCAGAGAAACCAGATGCATGGACAGCAAAAGATGTGCCATCAGCCATCAAAGCACTTTATGGAGATATAACTCCAGTAGATGGAGATGTTAAACTCAAAGCACCAAAAGTAGCAAGTAATGGAGGAGCAATTCCTGTTTCTGTAAAAACAGATATTCCTGCTAAATCCATTGCAGTATTTCAAGATGTAAATCCTGAATCAACAGTGGCAGTATTTGCTATCCCTGAAGGAACAAAAGCAGATTTTTCTATGAAAATCAAAATGAAAAAATCAGGTTCGATTACAGCGGTGGTTGAAGGTAAAGATGGTAAGTTTTATTCTAAAAAACTTTCATTAGAAGTGGCACTTGGTGGATGTGAAGGCTAATCCCCTTTATTGAATAAGAAAAAATATAAAAGGAAAATGAATGAAGAAAACACTATTAGCACTTTCAAGTATAGCGTTTATAGCTACCAATACAGTAGCGGAAGAAGTAAAAACTCCAGAGGCACCAGCTGCTGCACCTGTTGAAACAAAAGCCCCTGCTGCAGCAACTACATCAGAGCCAACTGAAGTAAAAATGAAGATTAAAGCAAAAGAGAAAGATGGTATTGTGAAAGCAAAAGTAGCAATTTCTCATGATATGCTTACGTATGATCAAGCAAAGAAAAAAGGTAAAGAGGCAAACTTTATTACGCACATTACAGGTACTGTGGGCGATAAAGTTGTGTATGATGCATCAACAAGCCAGTTTCTTTCTAAAAACCCATTGGTTAAATTCCAATTTGCGGGTAAAAAAGGTGATGAGTTAAAAATTACCTATACACAACTTAAAGGTGAAGTATTCTTCGCAACTAAAAAAATCAAGTAATTGATTGTTTCATGTGCCCTTTATGGGCATATCGAATCATAGTTAAACTATCGCGTGTATCTCGAACCAGTGGGTTACTTCTCTTATGAGTGTAGCATCTTCTCTGCGTTTAAAGTGTTCAGATAAATCAAAATCATCTTTTCCGTACCCTTCTTTATATTCATTGATAAAGCTTGCATAAATATCTTCTCTCATGGCAGTTATCTTATAGATGACTTTATCGTAAATGTGTGTTTCTTTGATAATGCGTTCTCGAGAAATCTCACTAAGGTTAATACTTCCGTAGCGCTTCTCTTTTTCCTGAGTCATATTCATCTCTATATAGGCACGCATAGAAGCGAAAATATGCTCAAATTGCTCCAAGGGGGTATCACTGCTATGAATGATTGTTGCAAGGGCTTCTGTATAGCCCCAAGAGCCTGATATATCTAAATCTGTATCAAATGCAGTCTTTATAATCTCTTGGAGATTGTTATCGCTTTTAAGCTTATCAAACTGAGACATTTTCTAGAGTCCTGCTTCTTGTATTGCTTCCGTGCGTGCATGTGCGATAAGTGGCTCAAATACCAAGTTTAAGTTTCCATTATTCATAATGTCATCTAGTGCATAGAGTGTGAGACCAATACGGTGGTCTGTCAGTCTATTTTGAGGGTAGTTATAGGTACGTATTTTTTCCGAACGAGAGCCTGTACCGACCTGAAGTTTTCTTTGGCTTGAAGTTTCAGCCAGTTGTTTTTCTAACTCTGCTTCATAGACTCTGGCTTTAAGTACTTTCATCGCTTTGGCTTTGTTTTTGTGTTGGGATTTTTCATCTTGAATCGCTGCAACAATACCTGTAGGGATGTGGGTAAGACGTACTGCAGAGTCTGTAGTATTGACTGATTGCCCTCCACACCCACTTGAACGGTATACATCCATTTTAATATCATTGGGTTTGAGGTCTATTTCTACATCATCGACTTCGGGAATAACAGCTACGGTGATAGCAGAGGTGTGTACACGTCCTTGTGTTTCTGTATCTGGTACACGCTGAACACGGTGTATGCCTGCATCATACTTTAGTGTAGCATAGACAGAGTCACCACTGATTTGGGCGATGAGTTCTTTGTATCCACCTGCTGTTCCATCAGATGAGGACATGATTTCTATTTTCCAGCCTACTTGTTCTGCATAGCGAGAATACATACGGAAGACATCTGCTACAAAGAGAGCAGCCTCATCCCCTCCTGCTCCAGCACGGAGTTCTAATATAATGTTTTTATCATCATTTTTATCTTTAGGTAGCATAAGTATTTTTATTTCTGCTTCGAGCTTTGGGAGCATCGGCTCTAGTTCAGCGAGTTCTTCTTTTGCCAAATCTCCTAGTTCTGCATCACCTAGAAGCTCTTTATTCTCTTCTATGGCATCTGACGTTTCTATATAGAGCTTAGCCTTTTCGACGAGAGCACTTAGTCCTGATTGCTCTTTACTAAGTTCGGTCATACGCGAAATATCTGAAGCAATATCTGGCGAAGAGAGAAGTTTTGTAATTTCATTATGTCTGTCTATAAAAGGTTGTAGTTTTTCTTTAAACATTAGGATTATACTTTGTATTGGATTGTTACAGGTATTATAAGATAACTAGCCTTGAAAGCTAGTTGAAAGAGGTCTAATGAAGCGAGCTACGCTTCTAGTTTGTTTACCATTTTATGAAGACGGCTTACTTTTCTTGCAGCAGTGGTTTTTTTAAGAAAACCTTTACTTACCAACGAGTGTATATTTTTATTTGCTATTTTTAGTGCTTCTGCTGCTGCAGTTTTGTCTGCTGCTTCTACTGCTTCATGTACAGATTTTACAATGTTTTTGATTCTTGTTCTATAGTATCTGTTTCTTTCTGTTTTTTTAGCAGTTACTAATATACGCTTTTTTGCTGATTTGTTGTTTGCCATGTTGGTTTCCTTACATCTTAAATAGTTGTGTTGTTGCCACTCTGCGTTAGAGTGAAAATAGTTTGCGAATAATATCCAAAAAAAGATTAAAGGTTTATTAAAAGAAATCTAATGATTGAAGCAATGCATAGATTTTAGTAATATTCTGTTAGAATTAAATAATTTAATTAAGGAAATAAATTTGGAACTTTTTGGAACTGATGGTGTACGTGGTAAGGCCGGTAAAAAAATTTCTGCGATGAGTGCTATGCGTTTGGCGATGGCAACAGGTATCTATTTTAAACAGTTTGCTAAAACCCATAAAATTTTAGTAGGGAAAGACACAAGACGAAGTGGTTATATGATAGAAAATGCTATTGTGTCAGGACTTACTGCAGTTGGCTTTGATGTCATTCAGATAGGACCTATGCCCACACCTGCAATTGCTTTTTTAACAGAAAATATGCGTTGTGATGCGGGGATAATGATTTCGGCTTCGCATAATCCCTATTATGATAATGGGATTAAATTTTTTGATGCTCATGGCAATAAGCTTAACCGAGATAAAGAGGAGCAAATAGAAATTCTGTATAACGATGATATGCGTATTGATCGTGCACAGGCTGTTAATAAGGCTATTGGTAAATCAAAACGTATTGATGATGTGATTGGACGTTATATTGTTCATATTAAAAATTCATTTCCCAAACCTTTGTCCTTGGCGGGTAAAAGAGTTGTGATAGATTGTGCGAATGGTGCAGGATATATTGTGGGACCTACGATATTACAAGAACTTGGTGCAGATGTAGTAGTTGTTGGCGACAAACCAGATGGTTTTAATATTAATGAGGGCTGTGGAGCTATGCATCCAGAAAACCTTGCTAGAGTTGTATTGGATAAGCGTGCGGATATTGGCATAGCATTGGATGGGGATGCTGACAGGTTGGTGATGGTAGATGAAAAAGGTGAGGTTATAGATGGTGACAAGCTTATGGGTGTTCTTGCTGTACATTTAAAAAATCAAGGAACATTAAAGGGTAAGGGTATGGTTGCTACTGTGATGAGTAACCAAGGACTAGATGAATACCTTAAGTCTAAAGACTTAACACTCTATCGATCTGCAGTAGGTGACAAAAATGTTGTAGAGATGATGCAGAAACATGGTATGAACTTTGGTGGGGAGCAGAGTGGCCATATTATTTTTTCAGATTATGCAAAAACAGGAGATGGGCTCTCTAGTGGGTTGCAAGCTTTGGCTTACCTTGTCCAGACTGGACAAAAAGCCAGTGAGGCCTTTAATCCTTATGAATCTTACCCTCAGATGTTAGTAAACCTTTTGGTAGAAGAGAAGAGACCCATAGAGAAGATAAAAGGTATAGAAGCACTGAAAGAAAAGATAGAGGGACTTGGAATCAGACATCTTTTTAGATACTCAGGTACAGAAAACAAGATACGCCTTTTGCTCGAAGGTAAAGATGAAGAGAAGCTTGAAGCTATGATGGAAGAGTGTCAAACATTTTTTAAAAGTGTTTTAGCATAATGAAAGGCTGGTTGGTATTTTTTTTGGTTTTCATAGGCACTTTTATGATTGATCAAGGCATTAAAGTTTGGGCAGTATCTACTGCACATGCTATGCATGGAAGTATCCCTAATACACCCCATACTGTAGCAGAAGATGCGCTTATTGGTACCACACTTGTAAAGGGTAAATGTATTGATTTAGAATTGCATTTTAATAAAGGAGTAGCATTTAGTATGTTTGCCTCTTTGGGTGAATATATGAAGTGGGTACAAGGAGGGCTTGTTCTGATACTTCTTTTTATTTTTTATAAAGAAAATTATGTACGACGTTATGCGTTTCCAGCAGGACTTCTGATAGGCGGTGCTCTGGGAAATGTATATGATAGATTTTATCATATAGGTGTGGTAGATTATGTAGCATGGCATTGTGGTTTTAATTTTGCTGTATTTAATTATGCTGATGTCATGATAGATTTGGCATTTGTCATCATTATAGTCATGGTCTATTTTTTCCCTGAAAAAGATGCAAGCAAATGAGGCTGATTTCTCTCCTTGTTATTTTTGTGTCTATAGTATATGGAAATATCTCTTCGATTAATATCGCTCCGAAACTTTCGAATCATCAGTTTATGAAAATTCGTATACTCGACCAAAAAAAGCTCTCTTTTGAACGGATTAATGGTGTTACGTTTGCAGAACTCTCTGATGTAACGTACGATAAGAAAACAGGCATTTTGTATTTTGTGGGAGACAAGGGAGCACTTTTTTCTTTTAGAGCAAAATTTGGTACGAAAATAGAGGCTCTTCAACCTCTGATGGCAAAAAAACTAAGAACAAAAAAAGGCAAAAGGCTTAAAAAGTGGAAAAGAGACTCAGAAGGGTTAACCTTAGATGGTAGAGGACATTTACTTATCTCTTTTGAAGGAGATGCTAAAATAGCATGGTTTCATAAAAATAGTCTAAAAATGGGAAACCTTATCAAGAAGTATAAAATACCAAAATACCTAAAAAAGAAACGTAACTATAGAAGTACCAATAAATCATTGGAGTCTTTGGCGTGGCATCCTCTCTATGGTATTTTGACAGCGACAGAGTGGCCACTCAAAAAAGACAATAAAAAGAGACAAACCATTTATGCACTTTCTGGGAAACAGTGGCATTTTCAGGCAGAACCAGAAGCAAAAAGTGCAGTCACTGCTATAGAGGTGATGGATGATGGAAACGTATTGGTGCTAGAACGATCTTACACGGGGATACTTTCTCCCTTTGTGGTGACACTTAAAAAGGTCATGATAAAACATTGTAAAGAGGATATTTGTCCTAGTGAAGTGTTGGCAAAGATGAGTAGCCATAAAGGTTGGGATATTGATAACTTTGAAGGTTTGGCAAAAGTAGGTAAAAAGCGATATGTCATGGTGAGTGATGATAATGAAAATTTTTTTCAAAAGACATTGCTACTCTATTTTGAGGTACTTTAATGGTGTCAATCAAAAATATTGTCAAGTTGTTGTTATTGACACTCATGTTGTCACTTATGGTGTTTTTTGGTATGAAGGCATATAGTCATGCACTCTCTTTTGAAGAACATACCACAGAATTAGTCAGTTCTCAAGGGGTACAAGATCTGACAAAAAGAAAACTACATAGGCTAGCCAAGAGTATATTGGGTGACTTATATGAAGATGAACATTTGGCACACTTTGATAAAATAAAAGCTTTGAAAAAATATGCAATGCAAGAGGCATATAGATATACCTACTATTTTATGGCAACATTATTACTGCTTCTTTGTATGTATTTTTTTACTTCACTTCGCATGTTTACGGCATTTGGAGCAATCGCTGCAATGCTAACACTTTTTTTTGGACTCGTTACTCCCATTTTGATGGTTACAATTCATAAAGAGGTGGAGTATTTGGGGGATGTTGTGCTCTCTTTTGAGTCCAAAGGGGTGATAGGCTCTATAGTAAAACTTTGGGAGAGTGGGGATATCGTTGTAGCTATGGTGATACTGATTTTTTCTGTACTTGTCCCTACAGTCAAAATAATTTCTTTACTTTTTGTCTCGGTGTTTGTAGAGAGCAGGTTTGCACATACTGTGGTAAAATTTTTTAAAATGATAGGAAAATGGTCCATGGTTGATGTGTTTGTGGTAGCCATATTTTTGGTCTACCTCACAGCCAACAAAGGTGATGTAAGCCGTGCGGAGGTTGAGGTAGGGCTTTATTTCTTTTTGGCCTATGTGATTGTCTCTATGATAGTGAGCCTGAGTGCAGATAAGATGTTGCGGAAATAAGTGCGTATTACCTACTTATTAGAGGGCACTTAAGTACAAAAATGCTAACATCTGCTTACTAAAATAAAAGGGAAACAATGAAAAAAATATTATTATTAGCAATAGTTGCAGGTTTTTTAATCTCAGTTGCGGGTTGTGGCGGTAGCAGTAACAGTACGAAAAGTGCAGAGAGTACTCCAGGACCATTTAAAGATGGAAAATTTGGTAGAATCAACTTGTCAGACCCAGAGTATGACGCTTTAGGTAGAGATGAAGGACAAAAAGTTGTTGCTGGTTCTGTATTTATAGATATTAGAAATAAATGGGAAAGAGAAAGAGGGCAACCTACTGAAGTGATTAAAGATATTATTGCGTATCAAATTTTTTCACCAGGTGGGGCAAGAAAAATAAATTCAAATTTTGTACAAGAAGTAGGAAAAGTAGTAGGAGATAAAAACAAAAAAATTATTCTTATTTGTCATACGAGCTCCAGATCATTTAATGCAGCAAGATTGCTTTCAGAAAATGGGTATACAAATGTCTATGACATTGAGGGTGGATATACGGTATGGTCAAGCAGGTTTAAAGTAAAACCATATAGTCAGAGCTATTAATCTTCTTAATGGTACCTTGTTTTGAGGTGCCTTGCTTCCTATGTGAAGTTGAACCCAAAATATGATTTCTAATGCATAGTTTGGGTTAAATCACCATATCCACATCCTCATGGTCTTCAAAATATTTGAAGATACGGTTTCTCTCTTCTTCCGAATCTACTGTACAGGATGCATTATAGGCAATGAATTTTCCAGTTTTGGATTGGTTACCTAGAGAGCAGAGATGTTTTTTATCTCCTTCTATTTTCATAATTTCTTTAATGCACTTTTCTAAAGCTTCTTTGTCTTTACCAATAATTTTAAAACCCCATGTTGTAGGGTAGTTAATTTCTGGACGCTCTGGCATATTTTCATCTAAAATTTTCATATTTTCTCCTTATCTGTTAAAATCGCCAGAGTCTCCACCACTTTTGTGCTCTAGCTGTATGTGTTTAATGACCATCCCTTTGTCAATGGCTTTGAGCATATCGTAAATAGTAAGTAGCCCTATACTCACCCCCGTAAGTGCTTCCATCTCTACGCCTGTTTGACCGTTGAGCTTTGTGGTGACTGTGAGTTTAAATCCTGGAAGTTCAGGAAGCTCTTCTATGTCTGTTTTTACGGAGGTAATCATCAATGGATGACACATAGGAATGAGCGTAGACGTCTGTTTGGTCGCTTGTATCGCTGCAATAACGGCTGTTTGTAGTACAGGTCCTTTTTTGGCCCTGTTGGCAATGACTGCATCAAAAGCACTCTGTCCGACTTCTATGATACCTGATGCTACAGCAATACGTGTGCTTTGGGCTTTGTTTCCCACATCTACCATTTTGGGTTTGTTTTGTTCGTCTAAGTGTGTTAAGTTCAATCTGTACTACCTGCTTTTTAGTGTTATTTTATCATAAATGGGTAAATATCTATAATTTGACGTAAAAAATA
>JALSPX010000132.1 GCA_026985755.1 Sulfurovum sp.
TCTCTTTTTCACTGAAAAAGGAGGCTAACTGCCACCCTAAAAAGCCACCTAAGGGGATGAGGATTGGTATGCCACTCATATAAGCCAAGCCTGTGCCTAGGGCGGTGCCTGTTAGTTTGAGTTGCATGGGGTTTCTTTTATGAATTGAGTAATCGATACAATGACATCTTGGTGCCCTTTAGCATTTTTTTTAGAAGCGATAAAGGCTTTGAGTGCTTCAAGGTATACATTTTTGAGCTTTGTATCACTGTTTACGCCTTGTTTTTGAGCAATATTTGACTCCTCTTCTTTTATCAATGTGGATAAAACTTCAAAAGCTTCTTTATTGATGGTATATTTTCCATATTGACCATTGTCTCTTTTTATAGGTAAGAGCAATAAATCATCTAGCGTAGGAAGTGAGATAGTTTCGTAGCCTGCCATTGGTTTGTGTTTATATTTGATATACGCTTCAAGTAGGGCTTTTAATAACTTTTTGTTGGGCTTTTCCCCTTGCTTATATATTGAAAGCATAGTGCCGTAAGCATGTGCCACAAGCCAAGGCAATTGGGTATCGTCATCATTGAGTAGATACTTGTTTAGAGCGAGTGTAAATTTTAGATTATTTTTTGCATTTGAATTCATACGAGACCATGAAACTCGTTGTTGTGTATAGGTACTTTTTTGATAGGCGGCATTGATATTTTTTTCATACGCTGCTAGTTTTGGATAGACTTTCTTATAATCAATAATTTCAGGCATTTTGTAAGGTAAACTAACTATTCCTTGTTTGGGCAAAAGATATATGCTATTGCTACCAACAGGAGATGCTGGTGTATCTATCGTCTCATCACTACTTTTTTGAAGATAGGCTTTTTCACTTAAGCCCAATTTTTTTTTGACTTTATCTTTGTATGCATTTGGATTTAAAAATTTGAAGCCCTCTTTTTTGAGATAGCGTCGAAGCTCTTCACCTAGCACTTCAAAATATACCCTATCCATCTCTAGTGCTTGTGCTTCATCACCATGGCTATAGCCTGTTTTGAGCTCTTTTTGGAGGTAGTAGGATACCTTTTCTTCATGAGAAAGTTGCTTGAGTGTATGGGCCTGTATACCTGTCACATAGACCACTACAAATAACATAATACGCTTTATCCATCTTTTTTTAGACATAAAAATACCTTTTTAATTTGTAGTTGTTTAGCGTGTACTGTCTCCAAGTTCTATATCTTGTCCTGTAATTTCACGGTTGGCTTCTTTGGCACTATCGTATTGGGGTAAAGGGCAGATAGTAGATGTGTTTTCTGCCTCTTCGGGTCTAAAGAAGCCTACAAATGCTCTATGTGGTGTATCTTCCGTAGCATAATGCTTTACACCCAAAGTATTGCCTTGATTGCCTCCTAAAAATAGCTCTTTGCCATCTTTATCTTTGCCAATCACAAAAGATACATGCCCTGAACCTTTATAGTTTCCATGTTTATCTAGGTTTGCCCATACAGCGATATCTCCAAGTCTCTCTTCACCTTTTGGTATAGGTTTTAGTCCTTTCCCAAATCCTTCTCCATCTGATTCATCACGGAAAAATCGACTTCCAGCTGATCGAGGTGTATCATGCATTCCTGCCTCTGCGAGCGCCCATGAGACGAATGAAGCACACCATGCAGTATCTGCCCCTTTTAATTCACTTCCAGTGGCACCTTTATGATATTTACGAATCATTGCGTCTACTTGATGTTCATTTCTTCCATGTATCTCTTTTGCTTGTTCTATAGCGATAGTCATCCATGGTGGAATTTCACAAGAGGTCTCTGTTTTTGTATCTTTTTTGGGTGCATCCGTGGTTTCTGTGCTATCGACAAACGCTAGATCGTCCAAGTTGACATAGTCGTCAATATCGAAGATAAACATGTCTTGTTCTGCATCATAGTAGTCAGAGAAGTGTTTGACTGTTTTTTGATCCGTGAAAGGTTCAGTAAGTTCTGAATCATCTTCATCTACTTTATGTGTTGCTTCATACGCTTCTTTTGCTTTTCCTACCAATTTTAGATACGTTTTTCCCTGGGTGATTCTTATAATATTTTCTGCATAGTGTGGATCAGTTGCATAGCCTGCATCTTGAATTCTATGTGCGAACTCTTCTATGGATAGATTTTTCTCTTCAAAGAGGGCTGTATATCTTTTATTATCATGTAAAAATTTTAACCAATCTTTTACACTCTCTTCATAAGAAGTATATTTTCTAAACTTTGCATCGACCCATACTTTTTTTCCATGTTCTATTTCCCATACTTTGTGGCTGGATGTTTCTCCTTTCCACGAGCTATCAGCTTTAATGTTAAAGATATTATGGGTACCTTCTAAAATATGTTTGCCCCATCCTGTTTCTTGTATAATTTGAGCCATAATAAAGTCATGAGGTATACCATTATCTTTAGCCAATTGATATGTTTGTGCATATATCTCTTTTATAAATTGTTCTCTTTTGTCAACCATTTTTTTTATCCTTTCGTTTTAAATTATATTGTGTGATAATTCTCTCTATCACATCCTTGATGATGAAACCATGTTGGTCACTATAATTTCTTTCTGTGATGAATAGAGGTATTTTTTTGAGTCCATACGCCATTTCATAAACATCTATTTGATAATGATGTTTATGTTTGGAAGACTCTTCTGTTTTACTACCCCATAGAGCTTGGGCAACGACAATGATATTCTCTCTTTTGATATAATATATTTTTGCGAGATTGAATGTCGTGATTAGCCCCATTGGTTTGATAGTACTGTTTTGGTCTTGCGTCAATATCACTACTTTCCCTACATATCCATTGATACCATAATAAGAGTTACCATAAACAAAGATTTCATTTTTTTTATCATTATTAGTGTCAAATAGATTGATTTGATTGGTTAAATCTACTAAGGCATCTTTTGTTGAGTGTATAGACATTTTATCAAAATAATAGATAGGAAACTTTGTTGCAGTATCGCTAAAAAGAAATTGTTTTTTTGTACCATTATTTTCATAGTCAATGAGAATACGAGCGGGTTGATCTGCTAAATATGTTTTATTACCCATT
>JALSPX010000133.1 GCA_026985755.1 Sulfurovum sp.
CAAAGTACTTCTCTAGAAGCTCAAAATGATAGAGATCTTCAAGCATACCATATATCTGCCGTCCTCGAATGGCAATAGACTTTTCTGCCTCGGTAAAGGTGCTGTGATAGAGAGATTGGGTGGCATTGAGTTCAGACATCAAAAAAAAGATTTTTTGCTCTTTTTCATCTAGGGCTTCTTTTTCTCTGCCTCCAAAGTACTTCTCTAATATTTTATAATCTTTTATGTCAATCTCAGAATTAATCTTAATCAGCTTTGCAATAGGCTCTCTAAAGATATCATCTTTGATATCATACAAACCACTCTCTGTCATGTAGAAGTAGCGTGAGATAAGGTCTCTTATCTCTTGTTCGGAGGCTTTGAAGCTCTCTTTGATAAAGCGTTTCTCTTCTGAGCTGAGCTTGGGTTCTAAGATATAGTTTTTTAGGGCAATCAGTCCATTACTGACAAAGCCTCTTTTTTTATGTTCTGCTGTCATAGTGTTCCCTTTTTCTCTAAAACGTTACATCATTATAGCATAGAAAGAATTATTTCGTGTATTTAGAGCCATTAGGAGCAGGAACTAAATTCTAAATTAGGATAAAGGTTTGGTTCTATAAAATGAACCATCATTTACCTTTTCATTAATTGTTTATATACGCACTAAAAATTAAGTTTTAAACCAAAGTATGCACTTTTGTTAAATGTTTTGTCAAATTTTTCATATTGTGTATCTATATATCGGTATCCAGCAAAGGCATGTACATTATAGATAACTTCCATATCTGCTTCGAGTCTCCATTCAAAATAATTGTCTGCATCTCTAAGTGAGAGTACTTTGGGTGCATAAGCAAATGAGGTATTGATTGATGTTGTAGGTATCACATCCATAAGTGGCAGGATATAATTTGCTTTTAGGATAAAAGGAAATGCTAAAAAATCACTTGCCAAGACCGAACCAAAACCTAGTGCAAAGGATAAGCTCTCTACCCCTTGTAGGCTATTTTGCCCCAAAAGGGAAAATTGTGTCATGTTTTTACTATCTGCTCGAAGGTAATTGATATCCAAAGAGTAGGTAGTACTGTCTGCATAACCTATAAGGGCATTTAAATCTATAGAACCCAAAAGTTCTATATCATCACTGTTGACATCAAGTCCGACACTGTTTTGTGCCTGTAAACTACCCATGAGTAAGCATGAGGAGAGAAGGAGTTTTTTAACTGTCATAATCATATCTTTCATATTTATTCATATAATAATAGCATAAAATGATTACTAGGTCAATTAATCTGGAGGCATATCATTTTGTTTTGCCTTTTTTTTCTTTTTATAATTTTTTTTCTTCTCGGTCATAGAGACAGCATCGCGTAAATCTTCTTCATTGTCATGACGTACTGCATCTATAAATTTAGAGTGGTCATCAAATTGTCCTGTTTTTACTGCCCATATCAGAGCACCTAACCCTAAAGCACCTAAAAAAGTGGAGATACCAATCATTAAAATGATAATATTTTCAGACATGTTTTATTTATCCTTTAATTTTAAATGTTTAATACGGAGCGAATTTCCTACAACAATGAGTGAACTTAAGCTCATAGAGAGTGCAGCAATAAGCGGTGTGACATGTCCCATAATCGCCAATGGTACAGCAATTATATTATATAATAATGAAAAACCCAAGTTCTCTTTGACTGCTCTAAAGGTACGATATGAGAGCCTATAGGCTTCATAGATACTCTCTGGTTTTTCATCTAACAATACTACATCACTTACATGAATAGCCACATCTGCACCAGAACCTATAGCAATGGCAATATCAGAAGAGGCAAGGGCAATTGCATCATTGATACCATCTCCTGCCATGACTACTATATAACCTTTTTGATGATAGCTGTCTATAAAGGCTGCTTTGTCTTGGGGTAAAAGTCTCGCATGTACGTTATCTATGCCTACCTCTTTAGCTACTTTGTGAGCACTTTGTTCATGATCACCTGTGAGCATTACTACTTCGATGCCCATAGCTTTAATGTGAGCTATGGCTTCTTTGGCACCTTCTCTTATGGTATCACTGAGTTCAAAACGTGCAACTACTCTCTTTTCTATACTGAAGTAAAAGAGGGTATTTTCAGAAATATTTTCTACTTCTAGTCCAGAAGTTTGAAGCAGTGAGGCATTGCCTCCTAGAAGTTTTTTGCCTTTGTATGTTGCCACTATGCCTTTGGCTTCTATATTCTTTATCTCTTCTAAGCTCAAAGTACTTAGTCCAGCGTATTTATTTTCCAAGTAGGCTTTAATGCCTCGAGAGACAGGGTGGTTACTTGTCTCTACCAAGGCAAGTAAAAGAGCAGGTTCAAATCCCTCAAGCAGTTCAGCATGGACGACAGAGGGTTTCCCCTCTGTGAGGGTACCTGTTTTATCTAGGGCAAGCAGGTTTGATTTTGCCATGGTTTCTAAAAAAGTGGCTTCTTTAAAAAGTATACCTCGTTTTGCTGCCATGCTTATGCCTACAAGTGTTGCCATAGGTGTAGCCAATCCCAAAGCACAAGGGCAGGCAATAACAATCACAGAGATACTTACAATAAGTGCTTGCTCAAAACTGCCAACCATAAAATACCAACCCACAAAAGTAAGCAATGCAAGCACTAAAATAGTGACTGAAAAATATCCAGAGATACTATTGGCAAGTTGTTCGATACGAGGCTTTTTGGTGATAGACTCTTCGAGTAGAGAGACGATGGAGGTGAGCAGAGAACTAGACGCATCTGCAGTGGCTTCATACTGAACTACAGAGTCTAGACAGAGAGAACCTGAACGTATTTCATCGCCCTTTATTTTATAAATAGGTTCATTCTCACCTGTGAGTGAAGATTCATCAAAAGAGGCTTCTCCTGAGACAAGTAGACCATCTATGGCTACTTTTTCTCCAGGTTTCAGCTCAATGGTGTCACCTACAAGTATATTTTCTACAGAGACCAGTGCTTTGATGCCAGAGTTGACTCTCATCACTTCTGTTGGCGTAGTACCCATGATACTATCTAGTGTATCGACAGCAGATTTTTTACTTAGTACCTCAAG
>JALSPX010000134.1 GCA_026985755.1 Sulfurovum sp.
AGACATTGAGATGAAAAGTTCTTGTATCGCACCAAGTGCTGGAAACACAGAAGCCGCCAAAGAAAAGGACCCTTCCACCCTACTTCAAGAACCTATGGTGAAAGAGGCTATAGCACTTTTTAACCCTAAGAAAGTTAGAATAAAACGAAACTCTTAACCTAAAAGAGGAAACTTGTAGTCGCGACAGTGATTGCATTTTCTTTTTTTTGGTTCGTTTTCTTTCTTTGTTGCATCGACAAAGAAAAAAAATGAACAAAGAGAAACATCATCACACTTTTAATCAAAAGGAAGATTAAACCCAAAATATACAATAGAAATCACCAAACTAGCAAAAGTCATTGCACCGTGGGCATTTACAGATAATCATCGATTAACCTTTGGGTTAACCTCAAATTTTTTGCAAACACCCACGGCACAAGCACTATCACTAATTTTGGCAATGCTATTGCATAATTTGGGTTAAAATCAATCCACCCAAGCCTGAGTAACAATCTTAGGCTTATCATCATGTATTTTAATCTTCTCAGCCCCCACACATCGCCCCTCGTCATCAAGCTCAAACACTACCATTTGCAAAATAGCTTTACAGCTATTTGGCACATCATAATGCCCACCAAGAGAGGTTAAAAAACGCTTTATAGGTACTTCATCATCCATCCCTATCACCCCATCACGACAACCAGTAAGCCCCACATCTGTCACATAACAACATCCATCAACCACTTGCAAGTCATCTGTAGCTACATGCGTATGTGTACCTAGTATCGCTGAGACATCATACTTGAGTATTTGACGCAAGGCATTTTTCTCTGAACTAGCCTCTGCATGAAAATCTATAATGATATGTTTAATACCCTTCGCTTTGAGTTTTTCCACCTCTTCGACTATCCTCGTAAAAGGATTGTCCACCATAGGCATCGTATAGTGCCCCATAAGATTAATAATGGCGATTTGACGGTCTAAAAGTGTTATTTGGTATAAACCCCTACCTGCCGTCTCTTTAGGGTAATTTATAGGACGTATGAGTGGATATTTGTCAAACATTTCAAGTATCTCTTTTTTATCGAAAGAGTGATTACCACCCGTCATCATATCTACACCATAACCTAGGAGTTCTATACAATTCTTTTCGGTCAATCCAAAACCATGAGAGGCATTTTCATAATTGGCAATGGTAAAGTCTATGAAGTGTTCTTGTTGAAGTCGTTTAAGATGTCGCTTAAGCATTAAGCGACCTGGTTTACCGACAATATCCCCAATAAACCCAATTTTCACGATATTATTTGGCTTTCCCTGCAAAAGGCAATAATGCAGAAGCCCAAGTAAGCCCACCGCCAAAAGTATCAAGTAGCATCAATTCACCATTTTGAAGTCTACCCGACTCCCAAATATCATTAATCGCCATTGGGATTGAAGCAGCTGAGGTATTTCCATACTTACCTACAGTAAGTACTACTTGCTCCTCTTTCATATTAAGTGCATCACCCACCGCTTTGATAATACGGTAATTGGCTTGATGAGGGATAAAGTGAGGAATGTCATCAGCATTTATCTCATTTTTGGCCAATATCTCTTTGACATCTTTTGTCAATGTTTTGACAGCAAGTTTAAAGGTTTCATTCCCTTTCATTTGCACAAAGTTTAAGCCTTCGTCTATCACTTTTTGACTGACAGGATTGACTGTGCCTGGTGCTGGAGTCACGAGGAAATCTGCATAAGAGCCATCAGCTGAAGCATGCACATCGATAAAGCCCTCTTTTTTGTCTGTTGTCGCAGAGATAATAGCAGCACCTGCTCCATCACCAAACAAGATACAAGTGCTTCTGTCTGTATAGTCCACAATCGAAGAAAACTTTTCAGCACCGACAATCAATACATTTTTTTTCATACCTGATTCAATAAATGCTTTTGCCAATGTCAATAAGTAGACAAACCCAGAACATGCTGCGGAGATGTCAAATGCCTGTACATTGTTAATGCCTATCTTATCTGAGATAATACACGCTGTGGAAGGCATATTAAAATAATCAGGCGTGACTGTAGCACACAATACTAAGTCTATCTCTTCTTTAGGGACACCTGAACGCTCTATAGCAAGCTCAGCTGCCTTTGCACCCATATCACTGGTTACTTCATTATCTGCGGCTATATGACGCTCTTTAATACCTGTACGCTTAAGAATCCACTCATCAGTGGTATCGACCATCTTTTCAAGATCGGCATTGCTTAAAATCTTCTTAGGTGCATAGGCACCTATAGATCTAAATGAAGCATAAATTTGTGACATAGTTATCCTTAACACATTATTGGATTTATTTTACCATAAGTTTGATAGGTAAGTTCTAAAAAGGAGGGATAAAATCGGGAACAAGTAGTCACTTGCTCCCTATGAATGTAGTGCTATGCATCACTTTGTGAGAGTAGTGTCTCTATGGTTGTATTAACATCTGATTCAACGTATGATATCGCTTGAAAAACAGCATTTTTAATCGCTTTTGGACTAGAAGCTCCATGAGAAATAATCGCACAGCCTTTAAGTCCAAGCAGTGGTGCTCCGCCATACTCGTCTTTATCGACTTGCTTTTTCATGTTACCAAACACTTTCTTTTTCATCATCAATGCACCTACTTTGGCAGGTAGAGACTTGCGAATATACTGCTTCATCAAATCAAAGATTGTCGATACCGCACCCTCTGCCGTTTTAAGCAAAATATTACCTGTAAATCCATCACAAACCACAACACTTACTTTACCGTTGAAGATATCTTTGCCTTCAACATTACCAATAAATCCATCAAGTGTTTTTAGTAGTGGAAAAGTTGCTTTGGTAAGTTCGTTCCCTTTTGAGTCTTCACTCCCATTGGCAAGAAGTCCTACTTTAGGATTTTTAATCTTCAAAATTTTGGCTGCATAGGCTTCACCCATGGCACCAAACTGAAAAAGGTTTTCAGGTTTACAGTCCGTTACAGAACCCACATCTAGCACCAATGTTTTATCTTTTGTGATACTTGGCATCAAGGTTGCAAGTGCTGGCTTTTTGATACCAGGAATTCTACCCATACGCAATGTAGCAGCTGTCATCGTCGCACCTGAGTGTCCAGCAGAAAGTACAGCATCTGCCTTACCGTCACGTACAAGTTCTACGGCTTTAAAAATAGAAGAGTCTTTGCGTTTTAGTGCATCTGTCGCTGCATCAGACATTGCTATAACATCAGAAGCTTCTTCAAATTCTACTTTGTCAAGATAATATTGTGGGAGATGTTCTAGTATTTGTTCTTTATCACCTACAAGAATAGGTAAAAAATTTTTTTCATCCAGTGCTTGTATCACACCTTCTATAATAGGTTCAGGACCGAAGTCCCCACCCATAGCGTCAATTGCGATGCGTATCATCAATTACGCTTTAGTTGTTTTGTACTCACCAGTAGTCATGTTCATGTGGTGAGGCATTCTCCATGTTCCATCTGCATCTTTTACAGGCATTGGTAATGTCAATTTGTAATGTGTTCTTCTTTTTGCTGCTCTTGTGTGACTCACACGTCTCTTAGGTACTGCCATTTTATATCCTTAATGTTAATATTATTAATTATGAAGTTTCGTTTAAAACTCAATTTCAAACTCTTCATCATTACCGTCACATTTGTCACAGTAATGATAAGAACTTTCTATCGATGTAATTTCACTCTCTAGTATGTACAAAAGGTCTATTTTGCCATCTAAAAATTCAATTATATCTAAATCATCTTTATCTTCAGAAACCAAGTCACTGAGCTTCAGTCTCAACTTTGTATCCATGTCATAGCTGTAGGTATTGCCACATCTATCACAATCTAAGTCAAAACAGCCATTCAGTGTCGCATCTAAAGTGACTTGATGATAACCACTTTTTTGTAATGTTCCATGAAGCGTCACACCTTTTGAAGAAAGTTCAATGGGTTTTGCTGTGGAACCTATTTTATCAAAAACTATTTGCATAGTTCCTCCTTACGCTTATATGCGACTAGTCGCATGAGCCCACTGCTGAAGTGGACATAGCGTCAGCGTAGTAAAAATGGGCTTTGCCCATTTACGTCCTATCTAATGAATCTCTCTTTGTGCAAAGAAGAAGTTGATTTCATTTGTTGCATTTTCAACAGAATCAGAACCATGCACGGCATTGGCATCAATACTGTCTGCAAAGTCTGCCCTGATTGTACCCGCTTCTGCCTCTGCAGGGTTGGTAGCACCCATAAGATCTCTGTTTTTTTGCATTGCATTTTCACCTTCAAGTACAGTCACAACCACTGGACCAGAAATCATAAATTCTACAAGGTCTTTAAAGAAAGGTCTCTCGGCATGAATCGCATAGAACGCTTCTGCATCAGCTTGAGAGAGTTGTATCTTTTTTGTTGCTGCAATTCTAAGGTTTGCTGCTTCAAATCTAGCCAGAATTTGACCTACTACATTTTTAGCAACGGCATCTGGTTTGATGATTGATAATGTTTGTTCCATGTTTAATTCCTAAACGATTAATTTACTTCCAAATCTAATATGAGGAGAGTATTCGGGCGGAATTTTATCTAAATAAGTATTAAAATAAGTTGAAGTTTTATTGGGAGAATGCATACTACCTAAGACTACCAAATGGCAGTCTTAAGATATAAAGAGATTAGTCTTCGACTACTGATCTTTTTGCTTTTCTGTCATCAAGAGAAATATCCTCTCTCATTGGCATTTCAGCATCAGGGTTTTCACATACATATGGTTTTTCGTCAAGGTAGTTTTCACCTTCACAAAAATATGATTTATGCTCTGCTGTAAATGGCATATCCCATGTGATACAATCTTCTGTAGGACATGCTTCCGCACATGCTGGAGAATCAAAGTGATCTACACATTCAACACATTTGTCAGGGTATACATAGTAATACTCCTCACCTGTTGGATTATCATCCTCATCTACAATTGCTTCTACTGGACATTCGTCAATACAAGCTGCACAATTGATACATGTATCATTAATTACTACTGCCATTTTAATTCCTTTATTTTGGTTTATATTCAAACTATAGCAAAAAAATCTGAATAAATCTTTAATACGAATAGTTATTTATTCAAAAATATCAAAATATGCACAAATGGTACCTATGAGATATTTAGATATTTTCTTATCTCTTCAATTCTTGGCGTTTTTTCCCATGTAAAATCTTCGTCTTCTCGACCAAAATGACCATATGCAGCTGTCTTTTTATAGATAGGTCTGAGTAAATCAAGCTCTTCCATGATGCCTTTTGGGGTTAAATCAAAAAGTTCACTGACACATGCTGTAATCTTCTCTTCTGCCACATTTGCGGTACCATGTGTATCTACATAAATAGAGACGGGTTTGGCTACACCAATCGCATAGGCTATCTGCAGTGTTACTTTTTCGCAAGCACCTGCTGCTACTAAGTTTTTCGCTACATATCTTGCTGCATAGGCTGCTGAACGGTCTACTTTTGTAGGGTCTTTTCCAGAGAATGCTCCTCCTCCATGAGGACAAGAACCTCCATAGGTATCAACAATGATTTTTCTACCTGTAAGCCCAGCATCTCCTTGTGGACCGCCGATGACAAATCGCCCTGTAGGATTAATGTGATAGACAATATCATCATGCATTAACTCCACAGGAATAACCGCTTTAATGACCTCCTCAAGTACTGCTTTTTGAACTTGCTCCAAAGAAACATTATCATGGTGTTGTGTAGAGACTACAATGGTATCAATCGCCACTGGTTTACCATCGATGTACTTCACCGAAACCTGTGCTTTACCATCTGGACGTAAAAATGGAACAGTACCATTTTTACGTACTTCAGCCAACTTAGCTGTAATTTTATGTGCCAGAGAAATAGGCAGAGGCATCAACTCTGGTGTCTCTTTACATGCATAGCCAAACATCAGCCCTTGATCCCCTGCCCCAATCTCACCACAAGATTTATCTACACCTTGGTTAATATCTGGGCTTTGCTCACCGATACCATTGAGTACTCCAGCACTTCGATAATCAAATCCATACATTGCATCGGTATAGCCAATCTCTTTTATCACCTCTCTTGCAATCTCTTGCATAGGTGCGTATGCTGTTGTTTTAAGTTCTCCTGCGATAACACAAAAACCGTTGCTCACTAACGTCTCACAAGCTACTCTAGCTTGAGGATCTCTTTGGATAATGTAATCTAATATCGCATCTGAAATCTGATCAGCCATTTTATCTGGATGACCTTCGGTTACTGATTCACTTGTAAAAATGTATTGGTTAGCCATTTTTAAAATCCTTAACTTTATTTTGCTCACTGTCACTGAACTTAAAAAAAAGATTTATAAATCTCTTTATTAAATCCAACCTGTAGGGGTCAATTCCATATTGACCCTTGGGCAGATATAGAATCTGCCCCTACAAAATCTTCTTCGCCAATTGCTCTGGCAATAACCCTAAACTCTCTTCCACCAACTTCGTATTACCGTGTGTAATAAAGGCATCATCATACTCAAAAGAGGTTAATCTAACATCTTGTATCTTATTTTCACTCAAACATTCAAGTATCGCAGAGCCTACACCACCTCGTTTGGCAGAGTCAGAAAAAACATACCATCGCTTATATGTTTTTGCAAGTTTAAGTAGCATCTCTTCATCTAATGGCTTGACAAAACGTAAATCTAAAATGCCCACTTCGACAGGCTCAGTCACCGTTCCCTGAGCTTGTCGAAGGGCATTCATGGCTGCAACAGTTTGTTGCGCACGCCCAACACCATTTCCATACCCGATAAAGAGTATCTCCTCACCCTCTTGCAATAAAACAGATTTACCTAGTTCATACGCTGGACTTTCTACATCTTTTGCCAAGAAAGCACCCCTAGGGTATCTAAATGCACATGGATGCGCGTACTCTTTGGCAAACGCCATACAAAGTTTCATTGTTGTCTCATTGTAGGGTGCAAGCAGTGTCATGTTGGGAATACCTCTTAGATAAGAGATATCAAATGCACCTTGATGTGTCTCTCCATCTTCCCCTACAATACCTGCACGGTCAAGGGCAAAGGCTACACCTAAATCCATAAGCGCAATATCATGTATCACCTGATCAAAACCACGCTGTAAAAATGTAGAGTATATAGTACAGAAAGGTTTAAAGCCCTCTTTTGCCAAAGGTCCCATAGAGGTGACCGCATGTTGCTCTGCGATGGCTACATCCCAAAAACGTTCTGGGAATTTTTCTATCACTGCTGACATACCTGTACCAGATGGCATCGCTGCTGTGACACCTACTATTTTTTCATCCTGCGTTGCCATCTCTACCAAGGTTTCAGAAAAGATAGCAGTGGCTGCTTTCGCCCCATCTTTTTTAGGGGCAATACCTGTTTTAAGATCAAATGCACTCACACCATGCCAATGTTCTTTGGTACCTTCTGCCATTTCATAGCCCTTACCTTTAGTGGTTTGTGCATGTATGATAACGGGCTTACCCAAAGCTTTAGCTACTTCCATCGTCTCTATCAAAGCTTCTATATCATGCCCATCTACAGGTCCTATATACTCTATTCCCATCTCTTCAAATAAAATACCTGGAGTAATGAGTCTCAAGGACTCTTCAAAACGTTTTGCCATATATGCGGCAGAGTCAGGTAAATGCTCGAGTACTTTTTCTACCCTGCCTTTAAACTTTTGATAAAAAGAACCTGCCATCGTCTGAGAAAGTAATTTTGATATTGCCCCAATAGGTTTGGCGATACTCATTTCATTGTCATTGAGGATAATCACCACTGGATATTTTCTATCACCCAATTCATTAAGTGCTTCATAGACCATACCTGCAGACATAGAACCATCACCTATAAATGCTACAGGTACTCTATCTTCACCCTTGAGTGCTATCGCTTTTGCTGCACCTACTGCAAGTGAAATAGAGGTAGAACTATGCCCTGCTACATAATAGTCATAGTTGGACTCTTTTGGTTTAGTGTACCCACACAATCCATTAAACTGACGTAAGCTATCAAAGTTATCCCAACGTCCAGTGAGGAGTTTATGCGCATAGGCCTGATGGCTTACATCAAAGAGAAAGGGGTCTTTTTCTACATCAAATACTTTATGCATCGCTACAATCAAATCTGTAGCACCCATGGTAGAAGAGAGATGCCCACCATTTTTACTCACTGTATCTAATATTTTTTCTCTAATCTCAGTAGCAAGCGTATTGAGTTCTTCTATGGAGTATGCTTTAATATTTTTCATCTTAGGCAATGACCTCTAAAAAATGTTTAAAAAAGATATCGTTTTGTCTTTGTGTACCTATAGTGATACGTATCGCATTCATCCCATAAGAAGCAAGATTACGAATAATCACACCTCGCTTGAGTAAGGCATCGGCTATTTTAGTGGAATCTCTCTGCTCAGAAAATACGTACGTTATAAAGTTTGTGTAACTTTCAATATATTCGAACCCCTGATCTTTGGCAAAGGTTTCATAACGTTTAATCTGTTCTTGATGTAAAGCGATGGACTCTACCACAAAACTTTCATCCTTACATGCCGCAATAGCCGCGGCTAAAGACAATGAAGAGATATTAAAGGGTGGACGCATTTTATAGATCTGATTTATCATTTCAGCATCAGCAATACCATACCCCACACGCATACCCCCAAGTCCATATGCCTTAGAAAAAGTACCCAGATAAATCACATTAGGGTAAGCCAATATATCATTTGGCTCCATCGCATACTTGCTCTCTTTGGCTGCGGCATATTCCATATAAGCACCATCAACCACGATAAGTGTATCCTTGTCAACTGCATGAATGATTTTCAGTACCTCTTCTTTACTTGTCGCGTCACCCGTTGGGTTGTTCGGGGTACAGAGGTAAATGATTTTTGGCTTATGCATACGGTAGGCTTCTATAAACTCATCGTATCTGTGCTCGTAGCTTGCTGTTCTATAGATTTTTGCACCCATCTGCTTGGCATAAATCTCATACATCGCAAATGTGACTGCCGACATCAATACAGAAGATGTCTCATCTAGCACAGCACGAGCAATAAACTCTAACACTTGATCAGACCCTGCCCCTATGATGATATTGTTTTCATTCACTTTATATTTTTTAGCCAAAGCATCTTTGAGTTCAAACATAGAGTCATCAGGGTAAAGATGTGCTTTACCTGCATTGTCTATGATGGCTTGTTTTACTGCTGGGCTTGTTCCTATAGGGTTTTCATTGGATGCCAACTTTACGACATCTTCAGCCGCAATACCAAATTCACGCACCACTAGCTCTATCGGTTTACCCGCCTCATACGTTTTAATATTTTCAAGTACTTTATTATACTTCATAACAATTTCTACTTTCTAATTTCTAATTTCTAATTTCTAATTCTATCACACATCATCAGTCTCTCTCACATAAGAGCCCAATACCTTAATCTCTTTTTTCATTTTTTCTAAAATAGGTTTCACGTTAGCATCATCTTTGTGTCCGTTAAACTCTATAAAGAAAATAGACTCACCCTCCACAATATGTGACTTAATCTTTGTAAGATTCACTCCTGCCTCTTCAAAGTGATTTAAAAAATCTACCAAAGAACCAGGTTTATTTGAAAGCCTAACAAGCAACGATGTTTTGTCATCACCAGAACTAGCGTTTTCAAAATTGGAGATAATGAAAAAGCGTGTTCTGTTGTTGGTATTGTCTTCTACATTGTTAAAACGTATAGGCAGATTATAGAGTTTCGCCGCGATAGAAGGGCAAAGCGCGGCAGCACTTTCATCGTTCGCTGCTAACTTCGCTGCTTTGGCTGTAGACTCCACAGGCACAAGTTCTACATCATCCAAACCTAAATCTTGCAAAAAAAGACGACACTGCCCAAAAGCAATATCTTTAGAGTAAATCTTTGTAATTTTCTTCATATCTTCTGACAAAGTTGCAAAGGCAAAATGTACATCTATCATCACTTCAGCGATAATTTTAAGATTGTATTCATCCAGACAATTAATCGTATCACTCACGATACCATTGGATGAATTTTCTATAGGGATGACACCAAACTTGGCGGTACCTTTTTGCACTTCACGAAATACACCTACAATG
Source organism: Sulfurovum sp. (assembly GCA_026985755.1). GTDB lineage: Bacteria > Campylobacterota > Campylobacteria > Campylobacterales > Sulfurovaceae > Sulfurovum. The sequence goes on from JALSPX010000134.1 coordinate 10,105, forward strand.
GAAGAGATAGGTAAATACGTAGACATTGCCCCAAACTTACTCTCTGCTGCTTGGTGCGTAAAGCTCGCTTCAGGACCTAAAAATGCCACAGCCTCTGGCAGCTCAAGGTTACGGGCGACTGCAAACATCTCTAAAAAGAGTGCCTCTATCGCAGCATCTGTGAGCTTACCATTGGCTTTTGCATTCTGAGTTTTGAGTCGATTTAAAATAGCCTGTTCTCGTTCAGGTCTATAGATAGGTGCACCTGTTGTGTTCTTTAGTTCACCTACTTGATGTACCAACTCCATACGTTCATTATAAAGTTTTAAAAGTGTGTCATCAAGACTATCTATTTTTAATCTTAAATCATCTAAAGTCATTGCTTTTGCCTTTACAAATATTTCAACTCTAAACGTACTTGGTCTTCATACGTTTCACGCTCTCTTATCAGTCTATCTTCTCCATCTTGCAGCGCCACCTCTGCTGGTTTTGCACGGGTATTATAGTTTGATGCCATGGTAAAGCCATAGGCACCTGCAGAATGCACCACTAGCAAGTCATTATGCTCTAGTGGTGGCAGTGGCACATCTTTACCAAAGAAGTCACCACTTTCACATACTGGACCTACGACATCTGCTGGTGTTTTTTCACCCTCTACGCCTATGGCTTCTATCTTGTGGTAGGCATCATAGAGACTAGGTCGTATGAGGTCATTCATCCCACCATCGACAATAACAAAACGTTTGCCATCATTGTTTTTTTCATACAGTACTTTGGTGAAAAATACACCCGCATTGGCTACCATGTAGCGTCCAGGTTCACACAGCAGTGTTACATCCAAACCTTTGGTAGCTCGAAAGATAGCTTGTGTATAATCAGATGCTGCAATCGTCACTTCATCGTCATACACTACCCCAATACCCCCACCTACATCAAAAAATTTAATATCTATTTTAATGGCTTTGAGTGAACGTACCAAATCTGCTACAATTTGTGCAGATTCTCGGATAGGGTCTAGCTTTGTAAGTTGTGAGCCTATATGAAAGTGTATGCCTACTGGATTTAAAAATTCAGATTTATTAGCATAAATATACATACGTTTTGCCATGTCTATCTCTACACCAAATTTATTTTCATGCAATCCTGTCGAGATATATGGGTGCGTTTGTGGGTCAATGTTTGGATTGACACGTATAGAGATACGTGCTTCTTTGCCAAGCTCTTTTGCCACTAGCTCTACACGTTTCATCTCAGCTTCGCTCTCAAGATTGAGCATCAAGATATCTTTTTGAAGTGCTTCACGTATCTCATCATCACGTTTACCTACACCAGAGAAGATAATTTTATATTTATCTACCCCTGCGGTCAATGCACGGTTTACTTCACCAATACTCACACAGTCTGCACCCGCACCGAGCTTTGCCAAATGTGCAATGACAGAAAGATTTGAGTTTGCTTTGACTGCATAGTTTATGATTGATTTTTTACCTGAAAAAGCATCTTTAAGTGTTGTATATCGGTTAGTAATATAGTCAAAATCATAGACATAGAGTGGTGTGCCATATTTTTCTACCAAAGCTTTTGTATCTATCTTCATAAAACATCCTATCTGTAATTAAGGACGATTTTATCCAAATATTGATTAAAATGGGCTAGACTAAGCGATGATTGAGAAATAAATTGTTTTAGGGTACCTCAACTTATTCTACCTCTTGTATAGCCTCTAAATATTCCTTATCGGCCTTTATTTTCTCTTGACGTTTCTCTTTTTCGATGTCTATATCAACGATATGCTCTTTAGCAATACTAGGTACAATCTTACCTACACCCTTTTTGTGTACTCTCTTATGTATACTTTTTT
>JALSPX010000135.1 GCA_026985755.1 Sulfurovum sp.
GTTATTCAGAGGGTTCAATCATTTAACACTATAAAAAAAAGTTCACCAACATGGTATCCACCAAAAGTATGAGAAGATACTCTACATCTTGTGGGATACAGGGCTAAAGCTAGAGCATCGTGTGCATACTGTAGAAGAGCTTTTTGAGGTCTCTCGTACAGATATCACCAAAAAAAGGGTCAGCCGTTGAATAACTACCCTTTCTTTCACACTCAAATATAAATCAAGGCAGAACTATCTGCTATCAAAATCATAAAGTTTGCATCATTTGTAGTTCATTGGTTAGCTCTTCATCATCATAGCTAATGATAGCAAAATCACTGGCTTGTTCTATAGATAATTTGCCATTTTTAAAGAGCATCAATGCACTACTAAGCTTAATCGTCTGTTTTAGCTCCTGTAAATCATTGTTTAATGTAAGTGGTGTAAAGTCAGGTATATTTAGTGTGACTTGCATGATGTACTCCTTTATTTGAAATAAAATATATTATACCACAGCAAAACCATCATCAAACAGAAAATAACAAAAAGAATTATCTTTACATGATTTAAGTAGCCATAAAATAGAACATTTTTCTAACCCTTACGGCGAAAGAGTGACAGTATACACATTACCTTACGTGGGGCAATGCAATTGCACCCTACAGCATACCTTATAAAACTTCTTATAGAGTCTACCTAGAAATATCTAAGCATACACCCTCAACTCATTATACAAACTATCCCGCTCCACAGGCGTAAAGCCAGAGTTTTTAATGAGTGCTATAAAGTCATCCAGCTCCATGCCGTTGGCACTTTTGGCTCCTGCTGCTGACTGGATGGCTTCTTTTTCTATGGTGCCGTCTAAATCGTTGGCTCCGAACTCTTGGGCTATGAGGGCCAGGTTGATGGTGCTGGTTGCCCAGTAGGCTTTGATGTTAGGGATGTTGTCTAGGAGTATTCTGGCGATAGAGTAGGTTTTGAGTACCTCTTGTCCGCTGGGGAAGTTACAGTTTTTGAGATAGTTGTTCTCTTTTTGGTAGACCAAAGGGATGAAAGCATTAAAGCCACCTGTTTTGTCTTGTAGAGCTCTGAGTCTTAGCATGTGGTCTATACGATGTGCACGTGTCTCTACATGCCCAAAGAGCATCGTGGCATTGGACTCTTTGCCTTTGTTGTGCCACTTTTCATGAATCTCTAGCCACTGGTCTGATGTGACTTTACCTTTACAGAGGTATTCTCGTACCTCTTCATCGAAGATTTCTGCACCCCCACCTGGCATAGAGTCTACGCCGTTTTCTATCATCATGTCTAGTACCTCATCATAGCTATGTCCATACTCACGGCTGAGGAAGTCTACTTCTGCCGCGGTCATGGACTTGATGTGTACATCTGGGTGTTTAGCACGTATTTTCCTAAAAGCACCCATGTACCACTCTACGCCGTCTTTAGGATTGTGTGCAGAAACAATGTGTAATTCCTTTGCTCCGTTGGCTATAGACTTTGTGGCGATGTCTAGGATTTGTTCATGAGTAAGTGTGTATTGGTGAGGGTTTTTACGTGTGGCTGAGTAGGCACAAAATTTACATACATCAGCACACACATTGGTAGGGTTGATGTGACGGTTGATGTTGAAATAGGATTTTTTACCAAACTTCTCTCTACGTATCTCATCAGCGAGTTCACCTAAAGTATAAAGGTCTAAATCATAGAGTGCTTCACCCTCTTGCTGGGTGAGTCTTTCTCGCTTGCGTACTTTGGTGATTAAATCCATAGCTATTACCTACCATTAGTTATTTTCGCTATTATAACACTAATAGATTAGGAGTTACTAAGTGGATAAAGTAAAAGCACAAATTGAGGAACTTTTGTATGAAAATGCACCTGATTTTGAGATAGCCAAGGTACTCAAACAAGAAATTAAAACCTATTTTGATACCCTTGAAGATACCTTTGCCACCTCTGGAGGTAAAGACTTTCTTGTCAAACATACGCGAAAAATAGACAGCATCTTAAAACTCATCTTTAAAGTCGCACAGCGTGAGATGTTTGGTGACTATGCCCCTATGAAAAACTCTATCCCCTTAGCCCTAGTGGCGCTAGGCTCTTATGGGCGGGAGCAGCTCTGTGTCTACTCCGACATTGATTTGATGATCGTCTACAAAGAGATACCTGGCTACAACAGCAAAGAGATGATAGAAAAGATACTCTACATCTTATGGGATACAGGGCTAAAACTAGGGCATCGTGTGCATACCGTAGAAGAGCTTTTTGAAGTTTCAAAAACAGATATTACGATTAAAACTGCACTTGTTGAGTCTAGATTTATAGAAGGTTCGCATTTTATCTGGACAGAGACACAAAATGCCATCAGCCAAATACGCCATGATGACATCAAAGGTTTTATGGAAGCAAAACTAAAAGAACAGTCATTAAAACATAAAAAATACCCACTCACGATGGAACCTAATCTCAAAGAAGGTGTAGGAGGGTTTCGTGATGCCAACCTGGTCTATTGGATAGGAAAAATGCTTTATAATACAGATAATATTAAATCTTTACCTTATGATATCATTGATGGTAAGGAGTATAAAACCTTTCATATCGCTTTAGATTTTTTGTTTCGTGTGCGTTCTGCATTGCACTTGGCTACCGCTAAAAAAGAAGATAAACTACGCCTAGACCTCATACCCAAAGTATCCGAACTTTTAGGATATACACAAAATAAATATGGTCACATGAAATTTGCCAAAAAAGTAACTTCTTCTTTAAAAACTATTCGTCTATATAGTATGATATGGTTGGATATACTCACACATGATTATATAAAAAAAGATGATTCAAAAAACTATATGTATCCTAAAAAAAGAACCAAACATCTTGACGAGATTCTTTTACAGTTGGGGAACAAAGCATCTAAGCCTTTTCATGCACACCCTACACTGTTACGACAACTCATCAATGTGCCTAAACCTGAACGTTTAGATGATGCCCTCTATAGTAACATTAAAAAAATATTTTATAAGCCTTATAGCTCATATGTACTCT
>JALSPX010000136.1 GCA_026985755.1 Sulfurovum sp.
TACCAAACCATTAAAACTTTGCTCTAACCCCAGCATAAAATGCTCTAGGAGAGGTAGCATACCCATACACAGTTTGGTACTCTTCATCTGTAAGATTCTCAACCTTACCATACACTTCTAGGTCTGCATTGAGTTTATAATTAGCTGTCATATTTACAACCGTATATTTCCCTGTCTCTACATCTACAGAGGTGAAGTCTGGATTATATTTGGTATCTGTACGGCTTCCAACATATTGTGCATCTACACCTAAATGTAAGTCTGTAATACCATAATAGTCTAGTGCTATTTTAGCATTGTCAGCTGTTCTTCTTTTTAAATCATCTCCTTTTTGGTCTTGGGCTTTGAAGAGATGCGTGTAATTGAATGAGAAGAGTATATTTTCAAATATGTTTTTTTGATATGCGACTTCTAGACCAGATATTTTTGAAGTACCTGATATATTATTGTAGCTAGAACTAGCCATATCATAGTCTATCATATCTTCTATTTTTGTATCAAAATAGGTCACACTCAAATCTTTATAAGCGAGTGTCACATCAAAGGATTTAGTATTCTCTGGGTTGAGTGCATCATTACCGTAAGGTGAATAGAGTTGGTAGAGTGATGGTATATTGTAGGCAGTACCATAGTTCACTGATGTTGTGAATCCTTCAATGGCTTTATGGATATGTTTAAGACCTATTTTAAAAGTGGTTTTATTTTTAAAGGTGCTGTAACTGTCATAACGTATAGATTTGCTAAGAATAGTTTGACCACCCATAAATCCATCAAATGTGTGACTGCTTGTCATAAACAAACTTTTGTTGTCAAAATCTTTTTGAATGGTATCACCTTGTTCAAACTTTTTGTATTCGGCACCTAAGAGAACAAAAGCAGAAGTGCTATACGGTATTTTGGAGGTCATACCATATTCGTTGATAGCACCTCTAAAAGGTGTCGTTGTGATATTGCCATCGAAGTTTGGTGCGGTATAGCTTCTATCAAATGCAGAACGTTTCGCATAGAGATTGACTTCGTTAAAGCTGTCAACATGATGAAAATTAAAAGAGGTAAATCTATCATTGGTTGTATTGGTCGCAATGCCATCAGGATTGCCAAAAGTGTCATACTCGCCTTTGGCATCTATGATGGTATGTTGGAGTGTAAGTGCATTGGTTTCGTTGATTTTGTAACCCAGGTCAAATACTGTTGTGGTATTTTTGTATCCATCATCTTCTAGCGTATCCAAGGCTTTTTCATCATCGCTTAAAGCAGAAAATCCATCAGTTTTTGTAATATTATGTGCAATTTTTACAGAATAGGTATCCGTATTTTTAGAAAGTGTAACACCATATCTTTTGGTGTTGAAGCTACCACCCTCAGCATGAAAAGCACCATGTTCTCCTTGTTTGGCTTTTTTGGTGATGATATTAATCACACCTGCAGAAGCATCTGCACCCCATACGCCAGACTGTGCCCCCTTTACAACTTCAATTTGTGCAATATTGTCTACCATAAGATGCTCAAAGGGAGCACCGTTGAGTCCTGTTAAATCATTGTATCGCACACCATCGATTAAGACCAATGTACGTTTGCTATCCATACCTCTGAGGCGTACGGAAGTAGTCGTTCCTGGTCCACCGTTTTGTGTGATAGAGATACCAGCGATACTGTTCAGTGCTTGGGCTACAGTGGTGTATCCTCTCTCTTCTATATCTGCTGCAGTAATGACAGAGACATTAGCGGTAGTCTTGTTTAGGCTTTGTGGAGATTTACTAGGTGAGACTACCGTAATCTCTTCTAGCGTCTCTTCTGCAAAGGCAGTTTGTGTGAAAAGTAGTGTAGCGGTGATGAGGCTAAGTTGTTTTGTTGTCATGTGTGTTCCTGTATGATATGTGTAGGGTGCATTTCAATGCACCAATATAGAATAAGGTGCATTAAACCCAAAATATGCATTAGAAATCGTCCATCTTCTGCAAAGCATTAGCACATGGGCATTCACAAAGAATCATCGATTAACCTTTGGGTTAACCTCAAATTCTTTGTAAACACCCATGCACTAAGCCTTTACAGAATTTGAAACAATTCTAATGCATAATTTGGGTTAAAATGCACCCTACGAATTGATTGAAAGTTTTGTCTTAGATTACTGGCGGTGCAGTTTTGTGTGGCACAAGCAAGTAAGCCAGTTTATGATACTGGTAGTTACTGTCAAGTATGCAGAGTTTGTGCAAAGTAGAGTACATTGCAATCACTGCAAGTGAAAAGTACTGTTTGTTGTGTCCACGTAGGTATTTTTTCATAAGTGGAATTTTACATAAATTTGAGTATTATCACCTTAATTTTATTTAGGAGTTTTCATGGCAATTGAAACAGTAACATCAACAGACGCGTTTAAAGCATTGGTCACAGAAGTGACTTCACAAGCAGGATACAAAGAGCCTATGGCATTTGGTATCGCACGTGTAGACAGAGGACAAAAGAATGCTGAGAAGATTTTACAGGCAAACTTTGGACTTATTAATTGGAAAGAGAACTTTGGTTCAGCGGCAGTCTTCATAAAGGCATTACAAGAAGCCAAAATCAATGTAGATTTTTCTGGATCTGAATTTACAGCAACGATTAACGAAAATTTTGTAGAGAATGCCATGGCAGCTTTTGCACCCTATCTAGCAGAAGCAACGGGTGATGCACACAAAAATGTACAGGTTATCAAAACACTTGCCAACATGGAAGATATCGGTAAAAACTTTAGAATTGTCTTTTTGTTTGAAGATGCGAATGCAGAGTCGGTAGAAGCAGTTTATCTAAAACTCTACGCACTTTCTCAAAGCAAAGCAGAACTCAGAAAAGTCAATCTCAATGGTGCCTTTGGTATCTTGTCTAACGTGGCATGGGTAGGCAATACACCATACGAACTTGAATACCTAAGAGAGAATGAAATCGAGATGAAACTGGGTGGTACATTCCCTCATATCGATGCGGTAGATAAATTCCCAAGATACCTACAGCACATTATCCCT
>JALSPX010000137.1 GCA_026985755.1 Sulfurovum sp.
CAAGTATGTTAACGACCTAGACCCAGAACAAAAAGTAGCCATAGGGACAGAGTATAACCTCGTAAACCGTATGCGTAAAGGTAACACTTACGTGCTCTCTTCTACCAAGCCAGAGTGTCCTACTATGAACGAAACGACATTGGAAGACCTCTACAACACACTCAAATCGATAGAAGATGGTAAACCTATCAACGAGATAGTGGTACAACCGGATGTCATCAAATATGCCAATATGGCACTTGAACGTATGTTGGCGATAAAATAATGCTCAAAGAAAACTTTTTAAAAGCACTTGTGGCTGAAGATGTGGGTAGGGGTGACTTGTTTTCGCGTATCTCTACGGCTAAACCTATACGTGTATACATCATCGCCAAGAGTGATGGAGTCTTTGCAGGACAAGAGTATGTAAATACTTTTGCAAAGATGTATGACTTGGAGCTGGAATGGTGTGTGCATGATGGAGGAGCCTTTAACAAAGGTGAAAAACTTCTTTTTATCTCTGGAAACTCTAAGACTATTCTCTCTTTGGAGCGTTCTATTTTGGACATGGTACTTCATGCATCATCGATTGCTACACTTACCTCACAGTATGTAGATGCCATCAAAGATACAGGGGTGAAACTCCTAGATACAAGAAAAACAAGACCTTTGCTTCGTGAGTTTGAAAAATATGCGGTACGTTGTGGTGGGGGGATTAACCATCGTATGGGACTGGATGACTGTTTGATGTTGAAAGATACGCACTTACAAACCATAGATGATTTAGAGACTTTTATGCAAGAAGTACGCCAAAAGATACCCTTTACCTCCAAAGTTGAGATAGAGTGTGAAAGTCTGGAGATGGTAAAAAAAGCCATGAAGGCAGGGGCAGATATCGTGATGTGCGACAATATGACGCTAGAACAAACCAAAGAGGTAGTAGCCTATAGAAATGCACACTATCCACATATTTTACTTGAAGCTTCAGGCAATGTGACGTTAGAGACCATTGAAGCTATAGCTACTACAGGTGTAGATGCAATAAGTTCTGGTTCGGTGATACATCAAGCCAATTGGATTGATTTGTCGATGAAAGTAGAAGGTTAGATATGTCTAAAGATAGATTGCCCTATGATGAAGTTAAAAGAGAAATTGAAAATGCTAAATCCATTACAATACTTTCGCATTTAAACCCTGATGCAGATGCATTAGGTACAGCATTGGGGATTTATGCACTATTGAAACAAGACAAAAGTAAAAAAGTAGAGATAGTGAATGCCTCTACAGTACTTCCAAAATATTTAGACTTTTTACCAAATTTTAAAAAGATAAAGCACCATATGGATTATGTAGATTCTCTTATTATTTCGTGTGATTGTGGGAGTATTGATAGGTTAGGATTTGATTTAAAAGGTAGAAATATTATCAATATTGATCATCATGAGAGCAATACTAGATATGGTATCATTAATGTCGTTTTACCTTCATTTGCATCTTCTTCGCAAGTGGCATTTAAACTCTTTTGCGAACATCATAAAATAGATGAGGATACTGCAACTTGCTTTTATACAGCGTTGTTGTCCGATACACGATATTTCACTACTTCATCGATGAACGAAGAGGTATTTTCTGTAGCCAAAGCGTTAGTGAAATTGGGTGCTAATTCCCATGAGATTGCAAAGCATTTTACAGAAGAAAAATCTTTAAGTTCACTGCGTACTTTGTCTAAAGCACTTGCTTCATTGGAATTGGTAAATAATGCACAGATTGCCATTATGAAACTGACAAAAGAAGATATTGTTGCGACAGGTGCTACGACTCCTGACATGGAGAGTGTTGTGGATTATGGGAAATCCTTGATCACGGTTAAAATCGCAATATTCGCTATGGAAGTTCAAGAAGGTATTCGTATCTCTTTACGCAGTAAAGGAATTGATGTATCTAAAATTGCTATAACATTTGGTGGTGGAGGACATAAAGTAGCCGCTGGATTCACCTTGAAAAATCATACCTTGGAAAAGGGCATTGAAGCTATAGTAGATGAGATAAAACGAATAAGGTTGTTGGAGGCAAGGCATTGATTGCTTATAAAAGTAGGGATAGCTACGGTTTAATCAAAGTATAGCTATAATTATCCTCATTTTTAAAATAGATTATACATTAGGGTGAAAGCATGAGAAAAAAGAGCAGTAACAAAGGTGGAAAATTTTTAGTAGGATTTGCTATTTTACTATTATTGGCTGGAGCAGGATATATCTATACAGCACCAGAATTTGAGCGTGTTGCACCCATAATCAACAGCCAAGAACATATCTACTGGAATAAAAAAGACCCTTTAGAAATAGGTATTAGTGATAATGTTGCTTTAAAGCATTATGAGATTACACTTGATGATGGTCAAAAAAGTATCATGATTGCACAAGGTGACTTTGAGGCAAATGTAAAAGAAGAGACGCTGTCAGTGAAGTATCCTAAAGCAAAGGTACTCAATAATAAAGTGACACAATTTCAACTTACAATCACTGTCGTTGACAGAAGTTTTTGGAATTTTCTTCAAGGGAATAAGAGCGTAAAACATATACAAGTGACTGTTGATTATAAACGTCCCAATGTGAATATTCTTTCAAACTCTTATAGTATCACACAAGGCGGTGCTGCCCTTGTAATTTTTCAGGCTAGTGATGAGAATTTGGATAAGTTGTATATAGAAGCAGGTGGGAATAGGTATAAAGCACAACCTTATAAGAAAGAGGGATACTATGCATCACTTATTGCATGGCCTTTTACTGAAAAAAACTTTTCTGCAAAAATTGTTGCAACAGATACGGCAAAGAATATACGAAAAGTAGAAGTACCTTTTTATGTGAAAAATCATTCATACAGGGTATCTTGGATTAAGGCCAGTGATAAATTTATTGATGGCAAAATTACTGACTTGGCTGCATCAGATCCTGATTATGCTAATATAGAAGGAAGATTGGAAAAGTTACGTGCTGTGAAC
>JALSPX010000138.1 GCA_026985755.1 Sulfurovum sp.
GCGATAAACTCACCATAACGTCCTTTACGCAAGAGAAGTTCTGAGCCACACTTCGGACACTCTTCTCCTGTAGGGATAGCGACCTTAAGTGACTTGATATCTTTCTTGCCATCTTCTACTTTTTGCAAAAATGGTGCATAAAATGCTTTGAGTATGGTTTGCCACGAGGTCTCACCCTCTGCCACCTTATCTAAGGTCTCTTCCATATTTGCAGTAAAGCTTGAATCGACTATCTCAGGAAAATGTTCTTCCAGCATCTCTGTCACAGTAAAAGCTATCTCCGTTGGGTGGATACGTTTTTTCTCTAATTCTATGTATTTACGAGTTTGTAGGGTGGTTACTGTTGGTGCATAGGTACTTGGACGTCCGATGCCTAGAGACTCTAGCTTCTTAATCAGGCTTGCTTCATTGTATCGTGCAGGAGGCTCTGTAAAGTGTTGTTCTTGTTTGATATCATCTAAACTTACCGCTTGTCCCTTTTTGAGGTCGGGTAAAAGTTTGTCTTTATCTCCATGTCCTGTGACTCTATAAAAGCCATCAAAAAGTAGCTTTCTTCCACTGGCTTTAAAAGTACATTTCTCACCTTTAAAAAGGATACTTTGTGACTCTAGTTCTGCTTCTGTCATCTGGCAAGCTAAAAATCGGTTATAGATGAGTCTATAGAGTTTGAGTTCATCTACAGAGAGGTAGTCTGCTGCCATTTTAGCATCGAAATTCACCATGGTAGGACGTATCGCCTCATGTGCCTCTTGTGCACCCTTCGATTTGGTCACGTAAGACTTAGGCTTTGCAGGGAGGTATTTGTCGCCATACTGGGTCTTTATGTACTCACGTGCTGCCTCCACGGCCTCTTTGGCAAGGTTCATAGAATCAGTTCTCATATAGGTGATGACACCCATAGTGCCTTGGTCTGTTTTTACACCTTCATAAAGCTTTTGTGCAACCATCATCGTCTTTTTAGGTGAAAATCCTAGCTGTGTTGATGCTGCCTGTTGTAAGGTAGAAGTCATAAATGGTGGCGGTGTTTTTGTTTTTCGTTTTGTTTTATCAATAGACGCTACCACAAATGATTCACTCTTTGCACTCTTGACTATCTCTGTAGCATCTTCCTCTGTTTTGATGGTAAGTTTTTCTATTTTGAGACCATTGTAGTCATAGATACTTGCATCTATGCTTTTTTCAAATAGTGCATCGATAGTCCAGAATTCTTCAGGCTTAAAGGCTTTAATTTCGCGTTCACGATCTACCACGAGTTTGAGTGTAGAGCTTTGTACCCGACCGGCACTTAGTCCCTTTTGTATTTTGGATGCCAGTAGGGGAGAGAGCTTATATCCCACGATACGGTCTAACAATCTACGTGTTTGCTGGGCATCGACAGAATCCATATCTACTTTACGTGGATTTTCTATCGCATGTAAAATAGCAGATTTGGTAATCTCATGAAAGACAATACGCGGAAGCTCTGTAGGCTCTTTGCCTATCGCTTTGGCTATATGGTATCCTATAGCCTCACCCTCACGATCCTCATCGGTCGCGATGTAGACGGTCTCCGCCTGTTTCGCCAGTTTCTTTAGCTCTTTTACGATGGGATTGGCATCTCTAGGTATGGAGTACTTAGGCACTAAGTCACCTGTTTCGTCATCTACTGTGATACCAAAGGTACTCTTAGGAAGATCACGTATGTGCCCTTTTGAGGCGATGACTTTGTAGTCTTTGCTTAAGAAATTGGTGATGGTACGTGCTTTTGCTGGTGATTCAACAATGATTAAATTTTTCATAATTATGTACTTACTTTATAGTTGAGATTTTTGGCATTGTAACACAAATGTATGTAAAGATGTAAGTAAAGAAGAAATATTTAGAATGATAAGGAGAGAGATTAGTGTTATAGAAACATATATTATCTATATGTTTCTATAATAAAGCATCTGATTTTGGAGGTGCTTTGAACATTAAACAATTAACTCAGGGATACGAATGGCTTGCCCTGGATAGATGAGATCAGCATCTTTTATCACTTCAAGATTTGCTTCTACAATTTGTGGATATTTGCTTCCATCTTTGTAAAACTCCTCTGAGATACCCCACAGAGTATCTCCCTTTTTAATGGTATAGAAAACAGGCTCGAATACTTCTCTCGTATTTTCTGAAGCAATTTGCTCCATCGTGACTAGTTGGTCTGCATTCACTTGAGATATACCCTCTATGTTTCCTGCAATAAGAATGGCCTTTTCTTTTGTTGCAATATCTGTAGCTACACCACCAAGACTTACAGTTTCACCCTCTACTTCTACAGCTAAACCTTGTACTGGGAGCTCTGAAAAACTATTCTCTATCTCTGCTTTTATCGCGGCAGAGTCATCTTCTGTACCAAGTACTTTTTTACCTGCATTGCTTAAAAAATTGAAAAAACCCATGTGTGTCCTTTAGTATTGATTTGTACATTATTATACTTATTTTTTAGTTAATCTTGGTTAACGCTTTTTTAGGATACGAGGTAATGTAATCCCTGTTTGACTTTGGTATTTTCCACTTCTGTCTGCATAGGTCGTTTCGCACGCTTCATCCCCCTGTAAAAAGAGTACTTGTGCGATACCTTCGTTCGCATAAATTTTAGCAGGTAGAGGTGTAGTGTTAGAGATTTCTATGGTGATATGTCCCTCAAAACCTGGTTCAAAAGGGGTGACATTGACAATGATACCACAACGAGCATAGGTGCTTTTGCCTAAACAGATAGCCAGTGTATCTTTGGGCATTTTAAAATACTCTACTGTGCGTGCCAGTGCAAAAGAGTTGGGCGGGACAATACATATATCGCCTTTAAAGTCCACCACGTTATTTTCATTAAAATCTTTTGGGTCTACTACTTCAGCATTAATATTGGTAAAGATTTTAAACTCATCTGTCACTCTAATATCGTATCCATATGAGCTTAGACCATAGCTAACGACCCCCTCACCCACCAGCCCTTCAC
>JALSPX010000139.1 GCA_026985755.1 Sulfurovum sp.
CTCCAAACAATACTTTAGCGATACACAACACCAACCTAAAAACCCTCCAAGACGGTAACCTTACCCTGCAAGCAACACTTGGAAGTATCCAGTCAAATATTTTACATGTCAATGTCTATTGGGAAGTTAACGGCTACAGACTCCCACCCATGCCCGATGAAACACTCAATAACGCCACACTGCTCGGTATTGATGTCAATAACAACTGGGTACGAGATGATGTGGAGCGTAAGATTTATGCTACTTATGATAGAGAAGTAGAGAGGCAGCTTGTGTTGCAATCGGCTAGGTTACACCAGCAGAGGATGGCTGACCCTGAGTCGATAAACAAGAATGCTTCAATATGGGTCATGGAACCAAAAAAAAGGTGGTTTGGTTGTATGTGGTATTTGTATGGTGCATACGAAGTAAATAGTGATAATCATATAGAGTTTATCGAAGAGGTCACCTATAATACTAAAGATCGGATTAGAAACTATTTAAAGTATAACCGAGCTCTTAGCGGAGGAGTCTATGGTACCGAAAACTATTATGAGGTTGAGGGTTCTTGTGATTTTAATGTTACTAAAGCTGTAAAGGCGGATCAGTGAGAAAGGTATTATTTCAATTTATTGTAGTTTTTATTGTTTCTAGTGCACTTTATGGCAATGCAAATCAGTGTCAAATGGATCTCTACTTTGCGAATGGAATGATGGGAAACTCCCAACATGATGAAGAGAGAGCTTGGAAAAAATATGTACAAGAACTTAAAAAAACAAATCCTATCTTAAATGCGCGTACACTCAATATTAGAATAGCCTATAATGCATCTGAATTGGGTGGGCTAGGAGATGTATATGAAGTACTTTTTCAAAGAATCATAGGAGACACTATTAGCTGGCTTAAACTTCAAGATATGTTCATAAAATATGTTGACGATAATGACTTAATTGAAACATATAACCGACTTTCTCAAATTTATAATTATGAAGATTTAGCTACACAAATAGAGAGCTACCGACAAAGTGCTCTTAGTGGTCACGGTGTTATTGTGGTTGCCCATTCTCAAGGAAATTTTTTTACCAATAAATCTTTTGAATATTTAGATGATTGGATGAAGTCTTCTTTTTATATGATAGGAGTAGCTTCACCATCAACTGTTGTAGTCAATGGTGGACCGCGTATTTCATTCGATAATGATCCTGTACCAACAATATCATTAGCACCGTGGACAATTCGAAATGAAAATAGAAGTCGTTCGGAAAGTGGAATTCTTGACCTGCCATCTTTTAAGTTTCACGGATTTAACTATTATATGGGTGAAAGTGTCATTGTGAATGATTTGGGTAAAACAAAAAGAGTATTTACTCTAGCAGCTGCAGAAGCGATTGAAAACTATGAACAATGTTTTTGTCCAGAAAAAAATTCAGAAGATTTGGTTGTGAAACAAGGGGCAATAGAGGTAGGGCTATCATGGCTATATCCTCAAGTTAATATGGATTTAACTTTTTCTTTAGGCACTAAAGATATTTCAGATGTTAAAGGGTGGGCCTATGAGCATTACTATGTTGATAAAGAAAGTATTGCACCCGGAGTGTATCCCGTTTCCGTTTCCGGTTCGTACGGATTACCAACTGAATGCACATCAGATATAGAAATAAATGAACAAACTCCAGAAATAATAGGTATAAGTATTACTACACCGGGAGATAGCGCTTTTTTTATACTTGAGGCAAGAAGCCCTGAAGAGTTCAATATTGGTAATGTTGCCGACGTGTTTATATGTAAAAAAGGTAGTGAGGATTGTCCAGAAAATGAAATTCTTAAACCTAAAAAGGGAGGTGGTAAGACTGTTGTTGTATGCCATGGTGATTGTGAGAAAATCTTTGAGGAAATAAACAGTACTACTACTATAGACTACTTGTTTAAAGTAATTCCAAAGCTTTCTCAAGGTTTATTGGGACCACTTGGCGGAGCAAATATTAATGTTTTTAAAGCAAAAGAGTACTCTACTGCAACAGAAGCTCTTTTTACGGGAGCAACAACTTCAGGATCCTCGATTTATACTACAGGACTCATTAACATTCCTAATGTATTTGTAGAGCAGTTAGAAAATGAGATTTATTATGTGGTTGAAATTGAGGGTGGCAGTGATATTGATGCGAACGATGATATGCAAGTAGATAAAATTGCAACAATAAACAAGGGTACATTGCATGCACTCTTAACAGGTAAAGAGATTAAAGCAAAAGGTTTTAAGGTTAATATCTTAACGGAAGCAGCATACCAGGCTTCAAAACATCTGCTTGATACTAATAATACTGCTTCTTTGTCTGCACATCTTGATGATATTGCATTACGTCTCATTAAAAAAGATGTGAGTGGAGATAAGGTTGTTGACAAAACTGATCTTTACAAATGGCTTCCATCTTCACATAAAAAACGACTATATGCCGATTATGATTCTCGTATTGATCCTATTGTTCAAAAGATATATGCAAACGAAGAGATTTATGATGATGCAATTACTCTAATATATAAGCCTTATTTTACAGTTCCTTCACTCTACGTAGATGAAAACAGTAGTCTCAATACCATAGTTGGTATTATAAATATGGAAACTTATGCTAATAATATTTCGGTCACATTAGCCGGAGAAGATAGCGAGTATTTTACTATTGATAATAATGGAACTATTACTTTTTCTTCTGAATCTACTGTAAATTATAAGACAAAATCATTTTATAGTATTAGTATTACGATTGAAAACGACTATGAGAGTTATAGTAAAGATATTTTAGTATCTGTAGAAAAACCTGTGGTATCCGAAGATCCCATAGGTTCAGAAGATCCCATAGTGCCTAAAGAACCCATAATCTCTGATGTAAACATTAGTATTGCAGAGAATACTGCTGTTGAGAGTGTTATTGGATCCATTCCCGTTGTTTTGGCAGAAGATGCCAACATAACAAGTTTTAAAGTTTCTGGAAC
>JALSPX010000140.1 GCA_026985755.1 Sulfurovum sp.
TTTTATCGCCTCCGAGTGAGACTTGTACCTCTGTATAGGGTACAAAGGTGATGATGTCGTCTATCATGATAGGGGCAAACTTTTTAGGTGCCGAAAAAGCAAGAAGTGGGAAGAGTAGTAGTATCCCTAGTAGTTTAAGTAGTTTGAATGTAGCACGTTTCCCCATCGTTTCTTCTCCCTTAGTATTGTAGTTTTACTCTGTTTGTTCTGTCTCCACCATCGGTGTATCGATACGTTCTTGCATCTCTAGCACCGTTGCATCCATAGAAGCAAAAGCTGCTTCAGCTTGTGTGAGTGTACCGCTATAGCTCTCAGGTATCATCTCTTCATACTGCTCTTCTACCTCTTCGGGTGTTTCATGCACAAAAGAAGACGCACGAGGTTCTTCTTTATTCGCACTATGGACTTGCGTAGTAGTCACTACTGTAGGTTTGTTTTTTATGTTTGTGTACTTGGATAACTGTGTATCTATATAGTTTGTACCCTTCTGTTCTGTTTGGGTAGTAATTTGAGTGGTTTGGGCGGTAAGATTTTTAAGCGTAGGCTCTTCTGTATGCCATACTGCATAAAAAACATATACAGTGATTAAGCCTAAAGATATGATAAAAAGAGGAAAGATATTTTTCTGCATTTGAATGTTTCCCCTTCGTATCTTTGTTAAATGATAAAAATATTAGATACTTAAATTATAAAATAGTATAACTTAACTTAATTTAAATTATATTTTTTATAAATTAAGTTCTATAGCGTATTTATTAATATTTAAAATTGAACAAATGTTAAGAGATTCAGAGAAAAAAAGGTGACACCAGAGGAAAAGACAAACAACCTTTAATAACTCTCAGTTTGACAATGTAATAAAAGGAAGTGTGGAAGCGTTGGAGAAGAGATTGTTATAAGCTTGGTCGATTACTATCGACCCTACGGTTTTTGTAGGGTCGCTACAATCGACCATGAATCAAAGTTGATTAATATCCACTCGCGCTAACCATATAGTGGAAATAGGATACAAGTGGTTGTACATAAAAGATAGCGGCAACCGTGGCTACAGTTGCCAATCCAATCATTGCCATTAAAGGTTTTGAAATATTATAATAGACGGTATCAACATCTTTTACAGGGTCTTTGAGGAACATATAGACAATCAATTTCAAGTAATAATATGCAGCAATAGCAGAGTTAAGACCCATAACAATTGCTAACCAAATATACCCTGCATTTACCGCAGCTTGCATCACATAAATTTTCCCCCAAAATACGGAAAAAGGTGGAACACCTGCTAAAGAAAGCATAAATAGTGCCATGATTACTGCTCCAATTGGCATGATTTTAATAAGTCCTGCAAACTTTTCATAGGGATGATCGTAGCGTGCATTAAATCTTCTCTTTTTATGTCGAGAAATCCAAAGCATAGTAAACGCACCTAGGTTTGTAAACATAAAGAGTGCATAATATAAAAAGATAGCTGTATTTCCCTCGGTAGTATTGAGTGCAAGTGCTGCCATAATAAAGCCTGCATGCGAAATAGATGAATATGCCAGCATACGTTTGACATCATCTTGTACCAGTGCCATGATATTTGCCAATGTCATTGTAAGCACTGAAAGTACCAAGACAGTCACCCTTACCCACTCTACACCAAGGTCAATGTACATACCAAAAATTCTAATACTCACAACAAAGGCTGCAATCTTAGGTACCACTGACATATAACCAGCTAATGGTGCAGAAGCACCTTCATATACATCTGGTGCCCATGTATGGAAAGGAAACAAAGAGAGCTTAAACGCAAAGGCAACCAAGAGTAGTACAGACGATCCAAATATTGCAATCATCAATCCTGTCTCATTCATTCTCATTGCTAAGACTTCAGCCACCTTATACAACTCTATAGAACCTGTTAATGCATACACAACTGCTGATCCCATAGCAAAAAAACCTGCAGCCAATGCACCCATTGTAAAATACTTTACTGCAGCTTCATAAGAGTTCCCTCTATTGTGCAATGCAATCAAAGTATATAATGACAAAGATGCTGTCTCCAATCCTACAAATATAAGGATAAGGTTGTCTGATGCGACCATAAATTGAAATCCTGCTATCATAAACAAGAAAAGTGCAAAGAATTCTGGATAAGAGTATTCATGGAAACGCTTAGATGTCAATGCCAATGGAATAAAAATCATTGAAGCACCAATAATCATGAGTTGGGAAATAATAGATATCCCATCAATAAACATCACCTCAAAAAATCCTCTTTCATTCACATTAAGCCCCAAAACAAAACCAAAGTCAATAAAGAGTATTAAAATCGTTAACATAACATAGAGTGACTTATCTAGATTTTTATTCAGTAAATCAATAATAAGTATTATCAATCCACCTCCTATTGCAATAAGCATAGGTGCAAGGGTTATTAGGTTTAGACTCTCTAAACTCACACTTATAGGTTCTAACATTATCTTGCCTCCTTACTTGATTTGGCAATTTTTATCATCTCTTTTGCCTCTTTTGTGATAGCTTTTTTATCCATAAATTCTAGCAATGATTCTACGGAGTTATTTATCGGTTCTAGTACTGGTTTAGGATAAACACCTAGCCAAATAACAATAGCAACCAATGGAATAAGTGACCATGTTTCTCTAGCGTTTAAATCTTTTAATTTTTTATTCTCTTCATTATTTAATGGCCCAAAAAATGCAAGCTTCATCACCCGTAACATATATACCGCACCTAAGATAATAGATGTACCTGCAATAATCGTTAAGATAGGCGAAACGGTATAAAAACCAAGGAGTACTAAAAACTCACCCACAAATCCAATAGTAAGTGGTAACCCTACTGATGCCATAAGCATCACACCAAAAATAATAGCAAACTTAGGCATGACTGTTGTGAGTCCACCAAATTCTGAAAGTAATTTGGTGTGGCGTCTGTCGTAAATCATTCCAACCAACATAAAC
>JALSPX010000141.1 GCA_026985755.1 Sulfurovum sp.
AAAATTTAACCATGTATGTTAGCTAGCTAACAGTCAAGAAAAAATATAAGGTATAAAATAAAATATATACTTACTTGGAGAAAATATGTCCTATAAAAGTGAAATGAAACATAAAATAGAAATGGCACTCAACACTGAGTCTCAAAATGATGTGAAGACGATGGCTGTCATTGAAAATATGTATGAAAAGGCATTGGAAGAGTCCAAAAAAACAGGACAGTCTATAGCGAGTATTACGTATGAAATACTCGAAGGGCTTGAAGAAGGCTATGCATCAAAGCCACAGAAGGTTGAACATATTTTACAACATGCCACAGCTATTATCACGCAAGTCATACACCATAGTGCCATAAACAATATAGAAAAACAACACCAGCAAGTGAGACTGGCACATGAGGTATTGTTAGATACGATAGAAGCAGAAAAAATACATTTAAGTGAATCTTTAGAAGCTTTTGAACATTATGCCCATGACAATGAACATCATAGTTTTAAAGAAAGTTTGCGTCTAACCGAAATTAACATACTAAAAAAGATACATTTTCTATCTAGTATGCTAAAATACAAAACAATCTTACATAAAAAAGAGAGCAAGGAAATACATGCATCAAGCTGACCCCCTCTACAGCAAAGCCTATGATACACTCAGTAAATCAGAATTATTTGGTACACTTTCTGAAGATGTTTTATGTAGTATGCTTGATGAATGTACAGAAGTGCATTGGCAAAAAACAGATATTCTTGATGCAGATATAGGGATGAAACATCTTTATATTATGCTTAGTGGTCGCTTGAAAGTGACACATGTTGACCCAGAAACGGGAAGAAGTTTAGCTCTATTTTTGAAAACATCTGGTGATATTTTTGACTTTTTTTCTTTACTTGATGGTAAGGAGCATACAGTCTTTCCTGTGGTGATGGACAAAATGAGCGTGCTTTCCATTCCTCTTGAAAGAGCACGTGAGTGGATATGTGAACATAGTGAATTTAACAAATCTTTTTTACCTTACCTTGGTAACAAAATGCGAGAACTTGAGAACTTTGGTACCTCGTTGGTTTTTCATAGTACAACCACAAGACTTGCAGATCTTATATTAAAACATACACACCCTTATGAAGAGGATGACCATTACCCTGTTAAACTTATCAATAATTTGTCACATGAATCTTTAGCAGAGCTTATTGGCTCTGTACGATCCGTAGTCAGTACACAAATGCATAAACTCAAAGAAGAAGGTATTATTAGTAGCAAAAGAGGACACCTAGCCGTTTCGAATTTGGAAAAACTTTTAAAAAAGCTAAATCATTAACTACACTATAAATATGTCAATATGCCATATTTTTGAAGTAAAAATTAAAAATAGTCTATAATGAGAAATCTTAATAAAAAGGAGTCTAAGGATGGAAGGTATGATCAAAGTATTTTACACAGTGATGTGTAAAAATATAGTAGGGAATATAAAACCTATATCTTCAAGTTAAATCTATCTTTTGCCACAATATCACCATTTATCTGCACCTCCAACAAATGCTCTCCTGCATAAAGTATTCGTGTCGTCATATTTGCTCTAAAAGGATGCCTCTTTTTTAGCACTATGTTCTCACCTTTTACAAGTTCAAACTTTTTAAGCCTATGCACTTTAGGGCTCAATTTGCCTACTTTAGTTTGAAAATGTACCACATAATCCACCATAAGCATCGTATCATCAAGAGCTACTATCTCCACCTCAAACACCAATGCCTCACCCACTTTTATGCTAGAATTATGAAGGCGTATATCTTTTACCTTTATAGGTGGTTTTTTACTATAACCTAGCATTGACAATGCATCTTCATTTCCCTCTTTCACAAGTGTACGCAAGGCATGACGGATGATAAAATCCATCTCTTTGGGCTCTTGCTTGGCACTCTTTTTCCATCGCTTCAAAGTTTCTATGACTAAAGGGGCATCTACCTTGGCTATGTCATTTAAATGGTTCGCCACAGAACGTGTCACGTAACGTGTCTTGTCACTATAAAGTAGTTCTAAATGTTTCAGAGGTGCATGGTAATCAATAGTCAATTTCTTCGCCCAAGGAAGCTTAGGACGTAAACCCTCACTTGCCAAACGTCTTTCATGATAGTTCTCTGACTTTGCACACGCTTCTAGTATTTCCAAGGTTTGTGTCGGAAAGTTGTTTATGAAGTCTCGTATGGCAAACTCAACAGAAAAGCGTTTGCTTATCTCCCTTAGTGCTTGGAGCGAAAAATCTAACTGCTCCTCACTACACCCATACGCTGTGACATACTCAGAGTAAGGAGCATAGATGAAGTCTCCAAAGTCATCATCACTCTTGTTCGTATCTAGCTCTGAAGGCAGAGCTAGAAGTAAGATGTTCACAGCTTCCTGATAGTCATTTGGCAGATACTTATCTAACATGTCTCGTATATAGTAAATGCGTTCTTTGAGTTCAAGTTCGGGGAATTTGTCTAAAGTCTCTTTAGTAAAATGAGTAGCTTTAAAAGAGGAATACACCTCTTTTATTTCAAAGGCTATTTTCTCAACCTTTTGTGAGTTAAACAGTTCATCTTTAAGAGAAAACTTTTCTTTTTTATTACTTGCCATACTTAACGTCCAGAAAATTCAGTAGGTATCTCTATCTCATAAATGGCATCGGTGACAGACTCTACCTTTTGTTTAAAAATCTCTTGGGCATCCTGCAAGCCTTTGTTGTAGTGATACACCCCTATCTCTTTAGAAACAAACTCCAAAAGAAACTCCGCATCAAACTGCCCTATCTCACAGTCAAGTTCGTTGTTAAAGTACTCTTTTAACTTGTGAACCAGTAATTCTTTTTCTCTTTGTGTAAATTCTATTTGTGACATAGCAGTCCTTTAGCTCATGAAGATAATGATATTATACCTCAATCGCTAAAAAGATGATGCTTTAGAGTGAATTATAGGTTATTTTTGAGTT
>JALSPX010000142.1 GCA_026985755.1 Sulfurovum sp.
AATGTCTATAAAATTTCCAAAAACAGTGCAGGAAAAATAGATGTCCAGCGTACTAGTAGCTTGGATACTGTTGGTCCATTACATGCCTTAGAGAGAGTCAAAGAGCCTAAAAACAGTGTAGATTTACATACTTTTTATGCCATGGGTGAATCAGTACCAGGTGTGATACACCCTTTTGTGAAAAAACTACTTTTTGATCCAAAAACAGGCGTGCTTAGTATTGCTTTTAGACAAGAAGGGGGTCTAGTGACTCCTGCAGAATCTATATTTAAAGATACTTCTTATATTGGGCTATCAGCAAAAAATATTCCTGCGACAACACACCATATGAATAGTACACCTGATGGCAAATATCTTATAGTACCCGTCTATGATGGCAAAATATATAAAATAGATAGAGTCACTATGGAGGTTGAACAAAAAGTGTTAGATACAGGAACACAAAAGGGTCTGGGGGCAGCACATATTGAGTTTTCTAACGCTTTGAATATTGCAGTCATCACAAACCACTGGAGTCCCTATATTACTATTGTAGATATTTCAAACAACCAATTTTTCATCAAAGGTTATTTAAAAATATATAGAGATGGACATCATGATGTCTATGATCCAACAAACAAACATTTGATGCAGCCACACTTTGCTCAAATGAGTAAAGATGGAAAATACTTCTACACCTTTGCCTCTCAGGATAACGGTAGGTTTGTAAAAGTAAACCTAGACGAGGTACTAAAATTAAGCAAAGATGCAAATGACGTATTTCAATTTGACAACAACAGCGATGACAGCAAGGTAATGAAATCAATTTACGTTGAAGGTGCTCCAGAACAAGCACATTCATAATGTATCATCTCCCAAAAATGTATCACATCAACTCTCTTGATGTGATACACTATCTATGCTTTCTCTAAGGAAATCTCTTGCTTGTTTTTCAATTGTAAATATACATTACACACCACACCAAAATAAAAGAAAATATAGGCAAAAAAAGTTTTATCTGATGTAAACACAGGTTCAATCATCATAATAGCAAACACCCCTATAGCGATCATTAGCAACTGGTATTTAAGAAGATTCTCTACATAGTTAGAAAAAAATATCTTCACAAGATAATAGAGATGCAGCAGTGTCACAATGAAAAACAAAACAAAGGGTATGATGCCAAAATCTTTTCCTATATCTATCCATGTGTTGTGTGCCAATCTTATACCTGGTGCAATATATACACCATTTCCTCCTCCATAGGGATAGGTCAATATCACATCAAAGGCTGTAGACCACCACCCAAAACGCTTGTCATGTAAACCTACTGCCATCAGTTTTTTGACGATAGGAAAATCCATACTTTTTTCCAGAAGTGATGGTTCTGGTGCTCCCATTAACGGTATCATCAAATCGGAAGTAAGAATAAAACCTTCAAACTTCGCAGGATTTTTAGGCTCTAAAATAAAAGCATATATACTATACAAAAATGCAATGACGACTAAACTATAAAATAGCATTTTTTTAATATCTATCTTAACCCGTACAAACTGTAGCAAAAATAGTAATACAAATACCAAAGCAAACAGAGCGAAAACGGTTCTTCTTCCCATTAAAGCTGTGATATAGAGTATAAAAATCGCTAATGCTGCAAGTAAAAGTAACTCAATACCATAAAACCCTTTTCTTTTTAACTTAGTAAAATAAAATAGAATAAAAGGCAAAATAAAAGTCATAAGTGTCAAATAGTATGTCAATATCGTCGAAATTAATCGACCCCCATTTACATGTGCACGCTGATAGGGATTGGGGAAACAGACATACATACCTACACCTGACAATGACGTATCTTGCGTTATCGTGATATAACTCCATAAAACAAAAAAAGAGTATGAAATCACAAAAAGAAAAAGAGCGTAAAATATATTTCTATCAGAGACAAGCGTAGAACCCGAATGCTTTATTTTGATACTCAAGCCTAAAAGGTACATCAAAAAAATAAATATTCCATGAGAAAAGACTTCTAAAGCAAGCGTAAAATCAGAAACTAATCTTTTGTCCAAAAAAGTCCAAGTAACATACATAGAAAGAACAAAAAATGCCACAAGAATAATATTTTTACTCTGATTGAGAGAGCTCCATTTTACTAAAAAAAGTGCCAAAATGATAAAAATATATAAATGATAATCCAAAAAATGAGAACCCAGTAACAATAAAAATGAAAATAGAAATATAGCATATCTATTATCAGATATAGTGTTTGTATCCAAAGAAAATAATGTATGCAGGAAATATCCTTTTTATTTTTTTGTAATCGTAGGTTCAATAATTTGTAAAATTTTACCATAAATATAAAAAATCATTCAATCGATTAAAGAGGGAATCACTTTAGGGCACCTCTAATAAGTTTAAGATATAATTATATGCAATAAAAAGTAGCTAAGGTTGTGCATGGTCTTTGGGTTTTTAAAGTCAATTATAAATAGCAGAAAACTCTTGTTTTCATTGGTCAAAAATGACTTTAAACAAAAATATATTGGTAATTTTCTTGGTTTTTTTTGGGCATTTATCCAGCCGACAGCTACCATACTTATCTTTTGGTTTGTATTTCAAGTAGGATTCAAATCACAACCTGTTGACAACTTCCCTTTTATATTATGGCTTGTTTCAGGTATGTTTCCATGGTTTTACTTTGCTGAAGGACTCTCTAATGGTACCAACAGTATTGTTGCCAATAGCTATTTGGTTAAAAAAATTGTATTTCGTGTGAGCTTGCTTCCCATTATACCACTGGTTTCTGCTCTTGTTATACACCTGTTTTTCATCTTCTTTATGTTTGCGATGTATCTTTATTATGGATACGAACCAAGCATTTATTGGATACAAATCATCTATTATCTCTTTGCAGTTTCGGTTTTACTGCTTGGCTTGTCTTGGATTACTTCATCTATTGTTGTTTTTTTTCGA
>JALSPX010000143.1 GCA_026985755.1 Sulfurovum sp.
TATAACCTCAGTAAAACCACCGTAGAGTCTGCTTACTCACAGCTCTATGCAGAGGGATATATAGAGAGCCGTCCCAAGTCTGGGTACTATGTGAGTGAACTCTATTTTGATACTTTTAAGTCAGATATACCTCTGCCCTCTACGAAAAAATCACAAACTTACCGATATGATTTCTTCCCTGCCCAGCTTCGTGCAGAAGATTTTCCTCTCAAAACATGGAAACGTCTAGCTAGCAAGGCACTAGATGAGACTACAGATTTTGGAAGTTACCCCGATGGTCAGGGTGAGTTGGCACTTCGGGAACAGATAGCCAAGTATCTTATGGCATCACGTGGTGTCGTCTGTAAGGCTGAACAGATAGTCATTACCTCAGGTTTTATAGACAGTATGAGGCTTTTAGCCTCTTTGCTCAAAACAACGCATACGCACTTTGGCATCGAGCATCCAGGGTATCATATAGCACGTAAGGTTTTTGATGAGTTTGGATATGACATAGCCTATATCAATGTAGATGACAAAGGTGTAAGCCTGCAAAGCATTGAGCAAAGCAAAGCCCAAATCCTCTATATCACCCCCTCGCACCAATACCCTACAGGCGTAAGTATGCCCATCGCCCATAGGCATAAACTCTTAGAACTCATGCACCAAAGAGACGGACTCATCATAGAAGATGACTACGACAGCGAACTACGCTACAGCACCCGCCCCATTCCTGCACTACAAGGTTTAGACAGATACGACTCGGTAGCCTACCTAGGCACCTTTGCCAAATCTCTATCGCCTGCTATACGTGTAGGCTATATGGTGCTGCCTCAGTGGCTACTATCACGATACAAAGAGAGCTACGATGCCCACTTTGCCAAAGTCTCCCTCTCTACCCAAAAGACCCTAGCCCTCTTTATGGCAGAAGGACACTACGACAGACACATACGCAAAATGCGAACCCTCAACCGTAAAAAACACAACCTCATGCGTGACACCCTCAAAGCCATGCTAGGCGACACCATGAAAATCGTCACAGAGGGAGGAGGACTCGCCATCCTTATCCACCCTACTGTACCGTTTGACTGGGAAAAGTTCAAGAGATTGTCCGAAGAAGCACATATCAAAATCTATCTTGCCAAAGAACGCTGTGGCGGAGAGTTTGAGGCTGTACGTATGGGCTTTGGTGGGCTGAATGAAGAAGAGATTTTGGAGGGGGTGGGGGTGTTTGCTGGGGTGTGGTATGCATCTATTTTATGATTACTCCAAAAGCATTGAAAGTAGTTTCATGGATACTCTAAAATTAGATACTTTCAACAACAGAACAATTTCGTTTATTTCTTTTGGTGTTAACAATTTTTTCTGTTTATACAACAACAAAATTCCGATGAGTCCTATTGTATCAAGCCCTAAGTTTTTAGCTACACTTTTACCTTTTTTTTCATCAATAATCAA
Organism: Sulfurovum sp.; assembly: GCA_026985755.1. Taxonomy (GTDB): domain Bacteria; phylum Campylobacterota; class Campylobacteria; order Campylobacterales; family Sulfurovaceae; genus Sulfurovum. Next base: position 1,438 of record JALSPX010000143.1, read on the forward strand.
CGGTACATTTTTTTCGATAGCCAACACAATAGATTCAGATTCTCCCAAATCCAATCGTGTAAGTAAGTTTTGTACCTTACCCTTATTATCAACTTTTTGAACGCTAATCTTATCTTTACTGATGTACGTATCTAAAATTTTTTTTGCATCTAGCTGTATGCTTACTTCAATATAAACAGATGTTGTGATAATAATCATATCCGTAAACTTGAAAAGTAGCTCAAACTTTTTTATATTAATAAGGGTAATAAGTGTTGTGCTATCAGATACCACAACAGCATTTAAAGCCATTTAGAGACCTCTGATTGTATTACATCCATATCTTCTTCTATCCAATTCAGACCATGATGATTCAGTATTTGCATTGCTTCTTGCTTATCTATACCCATAATCTCCGCCATTTTCCCCATAGAGATAAGCCCTTGCTTGTATTGCTCCAATGCCACTGTTTTTTTGATACCCATTGAGAGCGTGTCATCATTTAGAGGTATTGTGATACCTATAGGTTTTCCATGTTTTGTTACAAATACAGACTCATTGTTTTCTAAATATTTTGTCATATTGGATGGATTGTTTTTTAGGTCTCTTATTGATACAGTTTGCATAGGTTGTTCCTTTATATAGTACTACGTTTTGTGGGTATATTATACCACAATGTTTCATCTATCTCAATACCCCCATCAAAATACTTCACTACTCCACTATTCCATGCCTTTTAGCCCTATCTTGATTCTCAAATATAGCCATAGCTGTTTTCATTTTAGAAAAGCCTAGCTTCTTATAAAACTTTTCTTTCGTAGGTACAGAATAAAGTATGATTTTTTGATGCTCTTTTGAGTCTTCTATCAATTTCTCCATAATAGCTTTTCCTATACCCATACTTTGGTACTTTGGGTCTATTGCTACATCACAAATATAAGAACAATCAACACCATCTGCCAAAGCACGACCTGCACCTATAAGCTTGTCTTCGTCATAAACAAAATATTTGAACATGCTGTTGCTGAAAACAATCTCTAAATCTTTTGCAGATTTGTCACCAAGTGGAGCTACCTTATACAGATGAGACAATGCATTAAAATCTATATTTTCTATATCACTTTTCCAATGTAACTTCTCAATTTTCATTTACTCCTCCTCACTCTCAACATCTCATCCCCACCCTTCTGAAATTCATATTCAACTTTCTCAACAGTTGGTAGATAGCCCAATGTTTTTAATGTAGCCATTATACCATCAAGATGGGGTGACCTTTTCCCCTCTAGCGTGATAATAGGAAATATCCGTACCTCTTTGGATACTCTGAGCATCTCCAAGATAGCTTCAATATGAAATGCTTCATCAAGATGTGTACTATAGAGCAGTAGAAAATGTGAACTCAATGCCACATCAAACTGTTTACTTTTAAAAGAGAGTGTAGGTAACGCTTCATGTATGTAACGCCCTTGTGATTTCCCTAGCTCGTAATCATCTAAAAATGTATGCATTGCCTCCATAC
>JALSPX010000144.1 GCA_026985755.1 Sulfurovum sp.
CATGGCTATGCATGGCTGATACAAGAAAATAAAAATATCTCCTTTTCCAAACGTGTACGAAACTTTGATGTTTTTGCATGGAAAACAAAACCTTCTAAGACAATTTTCTACAATAAGGGACACTATATCCAACAAGAGAGTGCCTATGACATTTATGTCAATTATGTAGAGGGTTCACTCAGTTCTATCGTAAAATTTGGTGACACTATTACCTGTAGAGATTACTATGGGGTCAATAGAAAAACCATTACCATAGAACTGCAGCAAAATGAGATAGAAATATATCTGGTTGAAAAGCTCAATCCAACTTCTGTATATAACACATTCAATATCCCTAAAGAGAAACAAACTATCAGGCAAAATCTGATGGATAAACTAAATCAAGATACACAAGAAGAGCCTATAGAAGATTTTGAAGCACCCCAAAAGCATTCACGTTCTATATTGATGGGTTTTTTAATGATATGTCTACTATTGGCTTCGCTGGCTATAGCATCAAAATTTTTCAGCACACCCGTCTATGAAACGGACTTTAATGATAATATAGAACAAAACATCACCATTGACTCTTCAGGATTTTTAACATCGATTTATTTTTTAGCCACAGGGAATGGGCTAAGTAGCAATCTTCAAATATGGCTATACAAAGAGGGTAAAAAAATATTTTACATTGACAGTGATAAGGTATACTTTAATAAACAAGACCTAGGTGAGAGCTGGAGATATGGCTCTAATGCTATTGTATACCTCAAACTTGATGAAGGTAGCTACAAGCTTATAGCAAAAAAGACAAATCCAAACATAAATATCCATTTGCGTATACAACAAAATGTCATACGACTTACCTATATACTCCCTCTGCTTATTATACTTATACTGCTACTCCTTATATCCTATTCAGATGTTATTCGTTCTAAAATAGGACTAATAATCTTAATTATAGTTGCTGTAATTATAGGTTATAATCTTTTTGGATTTATCGCACTTTTTGGATTGGGATATTTTTATTTTTTTATCTATGGTAGCTATGATGACTATCATAAAACTCACAGATATGACGATAACTGGGATGATGATTACGATGATGACTGGGATGACTAATGAGTAAAATCATATTAATCATATATACACTACTATCACTCTTTTCTGTCTATGCTACCTATGCAGGCATGGGATTACAAGGTGTTGTAAGCGAACCCCAAAAGAGTGTACGAAGTTCTCATTCGGGTTCATCAACTTTTAGCAGTGGGGGTAGCTGGGGCTATGGTAAATAAATTAAAAAACAGGAGAAACAGATGGAACAATTAATTTCAACACTGGTATATGCACTTTTAGGCTTAGTAGTCTTTATGGTAGCTCTTATGGTTATGGAGGTTGTTACCAAATTTTCACTACGTAAAAAAGTAGTAGAAGAAGGCAATATTGCTGTTGCTATTGTGCTTGCGGCTGTAATAGCTTCATTGGGTATGATTATCTCTTCGGCACTGCAATAACGTGAAACAAAATAAATTAGATAACATCAAAAGCAAGGAGTTAGCCTTACTTTTTGGTACCTTTATCATTGCTATTTGTGGATTGGTTTATGAACTACTCGAGAGTACACTCTCTTCTTATCTGCTGGGAGATTCTATTTATCATTTTTCTCTCATCATAGGGCTTTTTATGTCTTCGATGGGGGTGGGTGCATGGCTGTCTCGTTTTATAGACAAGCAACTAGAAGCTGCTTTTGTAAAGCTACAGATGGGTATTGCACTCTTGGGTGGATTCTCTGCATTTGTGCTCTTTTATGCCTTTGCTTATGTAGATAATTATGAAGCATTTTTATATCTCATTACCATCTTGCTTGGCTCCATGCTTGGTATAGAGATTCCTCTGATTATACGTATATTAAAAGAGAGTTTTTCACTCAAAACCAACATCTCCAATGTCTTTACGGTAGACTATATTGGTGCATTGTTTGCTGCACTTCTCTTTCCTTTGGTACTTGTACCACAGCTAGGTTTAATGCAGACAAGTTTTTTATTTGGTGGACTCAATCTCATGGTAGGTATGATGACATGGTACATATTTAAAGATACTTTAGGGGAAAAATATCTTATCCCTTTACTTCTCATATTTTTTTCCCTAGCCATGGGTTTTGTGAAGTCAAATATGCTTACTTCGATCATAGAGAATAAACTCTATAAAAATAATATTGTCTATGCCAAACAGACACCCTACCAAAAACTTATCGTGACTTCAAATAATGGACGTACACAGTTTTATATCAATGGTGCAATACAATTTGATACCATAGACGAACACCGCTACCATGAATCACTTGTGCATCCTGTGATGAATATGGTCAAAAGGCATGAAAATATACTGGTCATTGGTGGTGGTGATGGGATAGCATTACGTGAAATCTTGAAGTATAATGATGTCAAGGCTATCACCTTAGTAGATTTAGACCCTGCTATCACCACACTGTTTAAAACACACCCTCAACTAAGTAAAATCAATCATCATGCTTATGAAAATAAAAAAGTCACAGTGATAAATAAAGATGCATGGAAATTTATAGAAAAATCTAAACAACTTTATGATGTCATCATTATCGATCTGCCTGACCCCAACAATATCTCACTCTCACGCCTCTACACCCAAACTTTTTATAGATTGCTTGGCAGACACCTTTCACGTGCTGGTGCCATGGTGACACAAGCGACATCTCCCATGTTTAGCCGTAATGCCTTTTGGTGCATAGAACAGACCCTGCAGGAGTCACATTTTTATACACTCCCTTACCATACTTATATTCCTAGCTTTGGTGAGTGGGGTTTTGTCATAGCTTCTAAAATGAAACTACCCTTAGAAAAAATTGAACCTATCAAAGCGTTAAAATTTATAGATACAAAAACCATGCAAGGTATGAAAATCTTTGACAAAGACATCTCAAAACCAGAGATACAGAGCAATAAACTAAGTTCACATAAGCTTATCTATTACTATAATGAGGGCTGGAAGAAGTGGTATGAGTAGTCCTACATTTATACTGGAGCAACAAAAACTCCAAGAGAACCTAAAGCATTTTGAATACATAGCTAAGGAGACAGATACCCAGTGGCTTTATACACTTAAAGCATTTGATGCACCTCAGGGTCTGGATATCATCTCACAAAGTTTTGATGGCTTCAGTATCGGCAATAGCAACGAACTAAAAAAAATAGATAGCTATCCAAAGCATATACACAGTTATGCACCTGCATTTTATGATGATGAAGTAAAAACCTTAGCCCAGCAGAGTCATACTATGAGTTTTAACTCTCTCACCCAATGGAAACATTATGCAAAAGAGTGCAATACCTATACTTCTCTTGGTTTACGTATCAATCCTAAACTCTCAATAGAACAACCACAGTATTGTGATAGTAATCTATCACGACTTGGTATCAATTATAAGATTTTTTTAGAACAATACGACTCTTTTGAAAACCTAGAAGGTTTACATTTTCATGCCCTTTGCAACCAAAATGTCAATGCCCTAGATACACTCTTGCATCATATTGAGCGCAACTATCAAGCACTACTCCCTAAACTAAAATGGATAAATTTAGGTGGAGGACAAAATTTTACCCATCAAGATTATGATACAGAAGCGTTTATTATACGTATACACACTTTTAAGAAAAAATATCCTCATCTAGCACTCTATTTTGAGCCAGGTACATCAGTGATAGAGCATTGTGGTTATTTTAAATGTACTGTGCTGGATATCATCGATGCTAAAATACCCATAGTCATACTCAATACTTCTATAGAAGCGCATCTATTGGATGTCGCAATCACTAAGCAAAAACCAAAAATAAAAGGTATATCACAAACAAAAACAGCATATGAATATGAATTAACGGGTATGAGTTGTATTGCGGGAGATGTGATTGGGCGCTATCAGTTTGTAGAGCCATTAAAAGTAGGAGATGAGATTATTTTTGAAAATATGTTAGGATATGCTTGGGTGAAACAGACCTCTTTTAATGGATTAAAAGAGGCTGGATTTAAAATAGTGTAAACTATACGTTTGTATTTCCACAGTGTCCACATTTTTTTGCAGCTACGGGGATAGTCATCGCACATTCACCACATGTTTTTTCTGTTGGTGTTTCTTCTGGTTCTTCGGCTTTAAGTTTATTGTATGCCTTGATACCCATAAACATCACAAAACCTAAAATCAAAAATGAAATGATATCATTGATAAATTGACCATATTTAATCGCAGGTGCTGCAGCTTTATCTAATGCTTCCATAGTCGCATACTCTTTGCCATCAAGTGCGATGAAAAGTTGAGAAAAATCAACACCACCCATAAGCAATCCTACTGGAGGCATAATCACGTTTGCTACCAAGGACTTTACTACTGTTGCAAAAGCCCCACCAAAGATGAAACCTACCGCCATATCTACCATATTTCCCTTAATGAGAAACTCTTTAAACTCTTTTAACATTTCATTTTCCTTTTGTTTATTTAATTACCACAGAATTATAAACAATAAGTGTAAAAAGTTAACTTAGTCTTCTATTTCTTGCTGCAAGTAAAGTCAACACAAATAATCCTGCCACACTATAGTAAACCCACATCGGAATAGGTACAGGGTCACCTGCTGCATAAGAGTGAAGTCCTGAGAGGTAGTAGTTTACCCCAAAGTAAGTCATCAATACTGCTGAATATGCCCAAGTCGCTGCCACGTTGAAGATAAAATTAGACTTCAACGATGGGATGAAACGTAAGTGAAGTACCACTGCATAAATAAGAATACTTACTGCTGCCCATGTCTCTTTAGAGTCCCAACCCCAGTAGCGTCCCCAAGACTCATTAGCCCAAACTCCACCAAGGAAGTTAGCCACAGTAAAGAGGAAGATACCGATGATCAAAGACATCTCTGAAAGATTTGTAAGCTCTTTAATAGAACGGTCAATATTTTCATTGCCATTTTTTCCTCTTAGGATATAAAGAATTAAGACTAAGAGTGCCAAAATAGAACCAAGTCCAAAGAAACCATCCCCTGAAATCATCATAGAGACATGTATCATAAGCCAGTAGGATTTTAGCACTGGTACAAGATTAGTTATCTCAGGATTGATGAAGTTCATATGTGCCACACCCATCGTAATACCTGCCAATATTGCAGCACCTGCCAAAGCAAAAGGAGAGTTTCGTGCCAGTAAAATACCTGCCAATACCGTAGTAGCGGCAATGAACACAATAGATTCATAGGCATTTGACCATGGAGCATGTCCTGCGATATACCATCTAATACCCAATCCTATGATATGTAATGCAAACCCTATAAGAAAAATACTCCAAGAGATACGCATAATCCACTTCATAGGAAAATTTGGTTTAAGCACATGAATAAATGAGAAAATAAGCAGCACAATACCTAAAAGCAAATAGAGTGGTACCAGCTTTGAAAAGAGTCCAAGTTTGTTATATTTAATCTCCATATCTATGTGGCTTTTGCTAGGCATCACAGCAGCACCATATTTTTTCTGGTACATTTCAATACCCTTCAATGCCAAATCTGCATGTTCCCATTTACCTGTTTTTAAGGCTTGTGATACCATCTGAAAATATGCAGAGATACTCATTTTTACCTCTTGGACATGCTCTGGTGTAAATGTTTTAATCGCATCCATAGGAGAGACCCATTTATTATTTTTATCATTTGGTTTTGGATAAATACGCATAAGAGAGCCTTGATATACCATAAATGCAACGTTGACCCTCTCGTCTATTTTTAGCAGTTCTTTATCAAAAGTAGTTTTTTCTAATGGCTTCTTTCTACTTGCCTCTGTGACTAAATCAAATATCTTATAAGTGTTATCTGCTTTATTGAAAAAAGAAGAGAATTTAACAAATTTAGTATCCTCTGGTAAACCTAAAATTTTAGCTGTTTTCTTATATGTTTTCCTACCTAAACTAATCATCGGTACATTTTGGTACAACTCAGGCTGGATAATCATACCCAGAAACATCTGTGTTGGTTCCAGATTATAAAGTGATGTTCGGCTTGTAATCTTAGAGACTACATCGTGTGCTATTGTATCCATAGGCTTCATACGCCCTTGGTGATCTTGTACGGCTAATTTACCGAAGTTGCGTGCATGTTGCAGATCATACGACTGCATCGTTTTGAGTGTTGCATCATCTACTTTGGGTGCAGCGGCATGAACAGACTGTGGGTTAAGTGCCAGAAGTGCCATCAAGGCAACAGCTGCTGTAGTCGTTTGTAATTTTCTAGCCCCTTTAAGTAGCTTTCTAAAACGTCCTTTTGGTGTGATAAGAGACCATAACATTCCGAGTGTCATCAGTATGTATCCTATGTATGTTGGCAGTGTACCTGGGTCATGATTGACAGAAAGTATCGTACCTTTTTCATCGGGATCGTATGATGATTGGAAAAGACGGTAGTTTTTATAATCAAGAATATGATTCATATAGATATGATATGGCATCGTAAGGTTTGCCTCTTTATCTATAAGCACCACTTTGCTAGAGTATGATGCAGGGGTCATAGAACCAGGGTAACGCTCTAGCTCAAAGTCCAGTAGTTTAATACTAAACGGTAAATCAATAATTTTCGCTCCAATACGCATCTCTATCTTGATGCCATCAAGTTCTAATTTTTTAACTTCACCCACTTTACCTTTATAAGGTGTCGCAACAATCACTTTACTTTTATCCCCAACACTTACTTTTAATTTAATATACTCTGACATATTTGGTTTTACTTTAATAAAATGAGACACTACTTTTAACTTGGCTTTTTCATTCACAGATTTCAATACCACTGCATTAGATCCAAAACGATAAAGTGTTCGTGTATGTAAATCATTTACCCCACCTTGCATCTCACCAGCATTTTTTGTATCCATGTTAAGTGTCTTCATAGTAAAAGGAAAATCTACTTTAAGTGCATTGGCTTCACCTGTTATTTTAAAGATAGGTTTATTGTTATGGCTCTCTTTTGAATTATATGAGATATAAAAAGAACCAAAATCTTTTGTCTCTCCTTTTGTAAAATAATACATTTTACCTTGTCCACCAGCAGAAACTTTCAACTCTAAAATAGTTTTTCCTTTTGGGTCAGGAATGACTTCATACTCCGCAGTAGGAAGATATTTTAACAATTCTACATGTACTGTTTTATCCCCTACCTTTAGACTCTCATGTAAGCTATTTCCTGTCATACTTGAAAAATAAAGTACTTTCTCTAAACTAGCTTTATCTTTGCCATTTGATGCAAAAATTTCCATAATTTTTGCATCTGATACCATCTTGTTGACTGATTGACCTTCACGAATATGCATAATACCCTCATAGCCCACATAACGTGTAATGAGTGCACCTATCGCAATGATGAGAAAAGAGAAGTGAAAAAGAAATACAGAAGGTTTAGATTTGTATGTTTTATATTTGAAGATGTTATAGACAACTATCGCTGTAAAATACGCTAAAAAATATTCAAACCATTGTGCTTTGTAGATAAGTGCACGCGCTGTTTGTGTACCAAAATCATTTTCTATAAATGTACCTGCACCCGCAATTAGAGCAAATAAAAATAGCATAAGCACAGCCATTTTCATAGAGAAAATATACTTCATGTAGAATCCTTGATAGTTAATTATAAGGGATTATATAGTGATATTTGTTAACTTATTGTTAATTTAAGATAATATCTCTCTGAATAAGTTATTAGAGGTGCCCTTATGATAATTCTATAATTAATCTGAACCCTATAAAATAATTTTTCCCACCAGAACCCAAATTGATACGAGAAGTGCAAGAGCATTTATCGGCATCTGTATTGTATGAGCCACCGCGAAGTACCCTTCCTTTTTCACTGGCTACACCATAGGCTGAGCCATCACGAGGTGTGTTGCTATAATCCTCTGCATATCTATCCAGACACCACTCCCATACATTTCCATGCATGTCATACAGTCCCCATGCATTAGGTTTTTTAGTACCCACATCATGCGTCACTTTCCCCGCATTGTCAGCATACCATGCATACGCTCCAAGCAAACTTTCATCATCACCAAAGCAGTACTTCCCTTTGGAGCCAGCACGACAGGCATACTCCCACTCTGCCTCAGTGGGAAGTCTATACTTTTTCCCCTCACGTTTACTTTTCCACTGTGCATAGGCAACAGCATCTGTCCATTTCACACGACGCACAGGCACATCAAAGCCCAAATGCTCATGACGCTCTTCAGGTACTATTGCCCCTGTAGCCTGAGCATATAGCATATAATCCTCTACTGTCACCAAGTACTTAGACATCGCTATATCATAATCTATAGTCACTTGATGACGTGGTTTTTCTCTGTGTTTTGCGTTTTCATCGTCTGTTCCCATGAAGAAGGTTCCTCTTGGGAGTTTTATAAAGTTATCTTCCATTACTTCAACTCACCCCAACTATCCCCAACACTCACAGAACACTCTAAAGGTACATCAAGCTCCAAGACATTTTCCATCGTATGCACAAAACGTTTGCTAATCTCCTCTACTTTCTCCTCTTTGACTTCAAAGATGAGTTCATCGTGGATTTGTAGGAGCATAAAGGCATCGAGCTCTTCTTCTCGTATCATAGAGTCTATTTGATTCATGGAGAGCTTTATGAGATCGGCTGCACTTCCTTGAAAGACGGTATTAACCGACTCACGTAAGAAAGCTGCTTTTTGCATGCCATTGGCAGACTCATAGTCAAAAATACGCCTACGTTTTAAAATAGTCTCTACATAGCCATCTATCTTCACACGCTCTTGTATGCCTTCTAAGAAGTTTTTGACTGTAGGGAATGATGCAAAGTAGTTGGTAATAATCTCTTTGGCTTCAGAATTGCTAATGCCTAACTCTTCAGAAAGCTTTTTAGGTCCCATACCATAGAGGAGTCCAAAGTTTACAGACTTGGCAAAGTTTCGCTTCTCTTTGGCTTTTTCTTCTCCAAAGAGTATGGTAGAGGTAGCAAGGTGAATGTCTACTCCGTTTTTAAAAGCTTCTAAAAGTGCTGCATCATGTGAGAAGTGTGCCAAAAGTCTTAATTCTATTTGAGAGTAGTCAATGGAGACCAGTTTATATCCCTCTTTTGCTACAAAAGCCTCACGTACAGAACGCCCCAGTGTAGAGCGTACAGGAATATTTTGCAAGTTGGGATCCCGTGAACTCAGACGGCCTGTGGCAGTGCCTGTTTGACTAAAACTTGTATAGATACGAGAGTGTGCATCTACTTCTACCAACTTCAAAAGAGGTGTTACATACGTTGAAAGTATCTTCTGATACTCACGATATTCAAGAATTTTAGGGACAATTTCATGTTCATCTCTAAGCGATGTAAGGACTGCTTCGTTGGTACTATACCCTGTTTTTGTTTTTTTACCACCCTTAAGTCCTAAAGTTTGAAAAAGGATAACACCCAATTGTTGCGTAGACTTAATATTAAATTCCGACCCTGCAAGTGCATAGATTTCTTCAGTTAAGCGATGTAAATCTTCAGTGAGTCTCTTTTGTAAAGTAATGAGTTTATTGGGATCTACCTTTATTCCCAAACGTTCCATACGCATCAGTACTGTCATAAAAGGATACTCGACATCTTTTGCCTCTTTGAGTAGATGTGTTAACGAAGAGAGTTCCATCTTTTTCTTGATAGCCCCATAAAGTAAAAAAGTCATCCATGCATCTTCTGCAGCATAAAATGTCGCGTCACTTATGGCAACCGCAGAGAAGTCTTCACCTTTTTTCACCATCTCTTTAAATGGTTTCATTTCGTACTTGAAATACTGTTTCGCAAGCGTATCAAGTCCTATTTTACTTCCAGGGTTGGAGAGCCATGCCATAATCATCGTATCGGCATAAGGGATGACGGGCTCCATGTTGTACTGGTTATAAAGTAATGAAAAATCAAATTTTAGGTTTTGCCCTACAACATTAAAAGTCATAAGTTTTTTAAGAGCTGCTATTGCATCTTTTAAACTTACTTGGTCTTCAACACCTAAATAACTATGCCCAACTGGCACATAATACGCTTTGTCTCTTTCTATACAAAAAGAGAACCCTACCATTTTGGCTACTTTTGTGTCTAGCCCTGTGGTTTCCGTATCAAAAGCAACGATGGTATCTTTGTCTAGGCCTTCAAGTACTTCATCGAGTTTTTCTTTGCTATCTAAAGTTATTGCTTCGAAAGTCAATGCAGGTTTACTCGGTGCGACATATTCACGTTCACAATCAGCTTCCATACCTACCTTTGCTTTGCGTATGGCCTGTTTCATCTCGTACTGTTCAAATTCTTCCAATAGGCACGAGAGGTAGTTTTTATCTTCAAAGACAAAAGACTCTACATCCATATCAGCAAACACATCATCGCTCATACGTACCAAATCACGAGATAAAAATGCCATCTCTTTACCTTCTAGAAGAAGTTTTTGTATACGTGGGGTACCTGCATTCTCTATGTCATCGTAAATAGCTTCAAGTGTATGATATTTGTTAATCAATTTTGCAGCCCCAACCTTACCTATACCTTTTACGCCTGGGACATTGTCTGAGCTGTCTCCCAGCAAGGCTTGAAAGTTGATGAAATCTTTAGGGTGCACACCAAATTTGGCGATACACGCTTCTTCATCAACCTCTTGACGCTTCACCGCATCATACATCACTACTTCACCATCATCGATGAGTTGATATAAATCTTTATCGTGTGAAACAATACGTACTTTAAGCCCTTTAGCTCTAGCAAATTTTGTCACAGTCGCGATTACATCATCCGCTTCATACCCTTCTCTCATCAAGTTAGGAAAGCCCATTTGTTCTATCCACTCTATGGCAATAGGCAGTTGCTTTTTTAAGTCTTCTGGGGCTTCGTCACGGTTGTCTTTATAGGCAGGGAACATCTCATTACGAAAGGTTTTGCCTTTGGCATCGAGTGCAAATACCAAATAGTCTGTACTATGGTCGCGATGTAACGAATCCACGAGATTTGCAAAGCCTGTCAGCAAACCAGTAGGAAATCCATCTGAATTACGTAAAGGTGGTAGTGCAAAATAAGAGCGAAAGAAGAAACCAAAGGTGTCAATAATCGTGATTGTTTTCAAATAAAAATCCTGATTTTTTGTATATTTTAACTAAATAAGCGTTAGAGCTGTACTATAATCACATTCATATTATGTAATGTTGACAAAAAAAGAGTATAATAATTGATTAATTTAATAAAATATTAGGAAAAAGATAACCGTGCAACCCAATAAATTTGAAAATACTCATGTAACATATGTACCCAAAAAGAAGCCTATACGCAATAAAAGTGATAAATTTTCACAACAAAATATCACCTTTGATGATACACCCTTGTTTTTCCCTGCAGGCATGGAAAAGTTTTTTTTATTACTCTATTTTATTTTACTACCATACATCGCAGGATTACTCTTTCTTTTTTTCTATGTAGGTAAAGGGAAAGTAGACCTTTTCTTATCTCTTAATGAAGATGCATCTTTTATGTTGACTTGGGCAGTAGGCTATGAAATTATTGCTGTACTTATATTG
>JALSPX010000145.1 GCA_026985755.1 Sulfurovum sp.
GTGGAGAGAAAAACCGTGTAGCCCTCGCCCTGCTCTTTACCAAAAACGTAGAGTGCCTCATACTCGATGAGCCTACCAATGATTTGGATATTCAAACCATTACCATATTAGAAGACAAGCTCATCGCTTTTCAAGGGGCACTGCTCTTTGTCTCTCACGATAGATATTTTATAGACAAAATTGCTTCGAAACTTTTTATTTTTAAAGGAAACGGTGTGGTAGAAGAGTCTTTTCAAACCTATACTGAGTACTTAGAGATAGAAAAAGAGATGAAAGAGCTTGCTGGTTTGGAAAAAGAGTTTAAAGCAGTAGAGAAAAAAGAAGAGAGCGTCAAAGAAAAAAAGCAAACAAAACTAAGCTACAAACAACAACACGCCTATGACACGCTACCCGATGAGATAGAAGCATTAGAAAATAAAATAGCCGAGATTAATGCCTGTTTGTATGACCCAAAATGTTATGAAGAGAAAGGCTTAACTGCCTTAAGCGAAGAGCTCTCTACGCTTGAAGCAGCGTATGAAGAGAAAACGGATGCCTATTTGGAGGTGCTGGAGATTTATGAGGCACTATAAAAAATCTAGCATCTGAGTTTGAATAGATTCTTTTTCCACCACAACTGTGTGTTTGATAGGTTTGTCAAACAGGCTTTCAATCATACTTGGAACAACAAGATTTGCCTCTTTACTCACCCATTTTAATGCCTCTATATCATCCTCAATCTTTTTGCCTAAAGCCGCTGCAACCGCTGGAGAAAATTTCGTCCATTCGGCAGTAGAGTAGACCACTGTTTTTAATGGTTTGGCACGTAATGTTGCATATGCACCCATACAAGTAGCTGTGTGCGGATCCATAATATACCCTTTTTGTGCATACTCACCAATCACGCTTGCACAGGTATCGTCATCTGCAAATGATGCATCAAAATCTTCTTGCAATGAAGCCAATTCGATATCTGTAAGTTGTGACTTTCCTGTAGTAGCCAATGACTCCATAAGCTCCTTGGTACGTGCTGCACCAAATTTGTCAAACATAATTCGTTCAATATTCGAAGATTTCAATATATCCATAGCAGGAGATTGAGTCTGTATAAGTTCTCTTGTTGTGAGGTCATAGGTACCCGTTTTTATCCAATCCGTCAATATATTATTTACATTAGAGGATATAAGAATTTTTTCTATAGGGAGCCCTGCTTTTTTAGCATAATATGCACCCAATGCATTACCAAAATTGCCAGACGGCACCACAAGGTATATTTTTTCTCCCATACGAATCTCATCTTTTCTCAATAACTCTAAATAAGCATGAATATGGTAAATAATTTGGAAAATAATACGTCCAAAATTGACCGAATTTGCGGCTGAAAGCTTAATATCTCTTTGTGCCAGTTGGGCTTTAAAATCTTCAGAGGCAAGTAAATCTTTGAGTGTATTTTGTGTATCATCAAAATTGCCTTTCACCCCAATCACTTTTAAATTATTGGCATCTTCGGTGACCATTTGAAGTCTTTGTACATCCGAAGTACCTCCCTCAGGATAAAGACATGCAACTTTTACACCATCTTGATTTTTAAAGGTTTCAAGTGTTGCAGGACCTGTATCCCCAGAAGTTGCAGCCATGATAAGATACTGTTCCCCTCTTTGTTGTGCCAATTTACTCAAAATATAACCAAAAGGTTGTAGTGCCATATCTTTAAATGCCCGTGTAGGTCCATGATAGAGTTCGGCAACAAAACACTCCTCTTCTATTTTCGAAAGTGGCACAGGATTTGAAGGATCATCAAAATCATCATATCGATCCAGTGCTTTATTTAATACCTTTGTCTCTATATCTATACCAAACTTCTGTAAAAAATCTAATGCCAACACTTTGTAGTGTGATGCTAAGTGTGATGCCAAAAATGTTTCATTTAGTTCTGGAATACTTTCAGGAACATAGAGTCCACCAAAGCTGGCACTAGGGTTCAAAATGGCCTCTGAAAAAGTTATCGTTGAGGGTTTTTTCCCATCATTGCCACGTGTTTCAATAAATTGCATGTACTGTCCTATATATCAATGGTTAAACCCAAATTATGCAATAGGATTGCATAATTTGGGTAAATTATTGGGGATATTATAGCTAAAAAAGCTGTCAAGATATGTGAAGCATGCTCAAATTTTAAAAGAGAATAGATTTTTGTAGAGTTGTATTTAGTATCCCATGATAGACACTTATGCATATGCATTAAGTAAATTAGGGAAAAAGAATATCATCCACATGCACAACATCTACCTAACAGGATACTAAATACGATTAATAGAAGGAAATAGATGACCTAAGACAGGTCATCGTAGTATACTCCTATTGGTAGTCCGACTTTCTCAAAGAGACTCTAGACTTTCCGTACCCATCTCGCGATGGGTTTGGCTTTTTCAATACAGTATACAAACTGTATGGATAGAAGTATAAAGTATTTTCCTTAATCTAAGATAAAAAAGAAGGAGATACTTATAATTCTATACAAGTTCCTACACCCGAACTTGTTAATATCTCTAACAGTAAGGAGTGCTCTTCGCGACCATCAATAATATGTGCTTTTTTGACGCCTCCACGAAGTGCTTCTATACAGGCATCTACCTTGGGTACCATCCCTCCTTGTATAGTGCCATCTATTTTTAATGCTTCTGCTTTTTCTATACTTAAGTTGGTAATTAATTGTTTTTCTTTACTCAATACACCTGGTGTATCGGTTAAAAAAAGGACTTTTCTTGCTTCCATTGCTACAGCTATTTTACTAGCAGCTAAATCTGCATTGATATTAAATCCTGGATGCCCCATAGTAGAACTACCTGCAATGGGTGCAATCACAGGAATTGCCCCATCTTCAATAATACTATTGACTATCTCTGGATTGAT
>JALSPX010000146.1 GCA_026985755.1 Sulfurovum sp.
TAAAAGGCAATTGATCTACAAAAGGTTTAATGTCACCATCTAAAGCACGTATAGCAGGAAAATCGGCACGTTTGCCTCGTAGCTTTTTGAGATGATTATAGGCTTCGACAAATTTAAGTACCCCTATAAACTCTTGTTTAAAAGCACCATTTTCATACACCTCTTCCATACTTTTAGGAAAATGAATATGCATGAGTGTGGCTACCTCTTTAGAGTCCAAGCCTTCATTGTAAAGATTTTGTTCGGAGACATAGGCTTCTATGAGTGAAGCTATTTCGCTCTCTTTTAAAACCGTTTTATATTTAGGGGTTATCTTGCCTATCTGTTTGATAGATTTGGGCTGAGACATCTGCAAGTAGCCTTTATACTCTTCTAGTTTACCCTGTATCACATGAGAAGAGCCTACTTCAAAGAGCTTATGATGGTAAGGCGTCACCCGAAAAAAAGTAGAAGAGAGCCTACGCCCTGACTGTGTAAGATTAAAGGTCACACGAAGCTTACCTGCGTAGATACTAGAATCCACTACTTTGGCTTCTAAAGTATTGATTTTGCCTAGTTCTGGCTTGAGCGTGAGTGTAGTATCGTTATAAGATGTAGGGATAATGAGTGCAAGATCGAGCAGTGTATGAATTTTAAGTTTTTTAAAAAGTTGTTTTGCTTCGTCCACGGGGAACTCCGTTCAAATGAAAAATGAGAAGTGAGAAATGAGAAATTCCTAACACATCTGACAAATTATAGCGTAGCTTTAAAAAAAGAGATAAAAATATTGCAAATTGTCATATTTTGTAGGGGCAATCCCTTGTGGTTGCCCTTCTCATTCAGATCATGGGCAACCACAAGGGATTGCCCCTACGCTATTTTTTCTTCGTCACTATAGAAAACGAAATATTAGACAACTCAGTATGTGCCTTAATAAAATCATTCATCTCTTTTAGTGTGACAGATTCTATTTTTGCTAATTGTTCTTTGGCGAAATCTAGTGGTCTGCCATAGTAGTAGTCGTTATATGCACGTGCGAGTCTCTGGGAGAGTGTTTCGGTGCGTAGTGGCTCTGAGCCCAATAAAAACTCTTTGGTACTATCTAGTTCTTTTTGTGTGATACCATTTTTTACAAAATTATCTGTGACTGATTGAATGAGTTTTTTAGCTTCATCTTGTGTACTTAGCTTGGTCTGCAAATAGCCACTCATGTATGACACTGACTTGGTACGACGTAGTGACGCATACACCCCATAGGTAAGCCCACGTTTCACACGTATTTCTTCCATCATACGGCTACCAAAACCTGCGCCACCTAGTAGATATTCTGCTATCTTGGCTTTGTATTGGTCTTTTGCATTATAAGCAAAGTCAAAGGGTGCACCAAAGAATATGTAGGCTTGTTGCGTATTCTCATTGATGAGTTTGGTCTCTTTTTTATCAGAACACTGTACCTTGGGAATCTCTTTTGTCTCTACTTTAGGCAAAAGAGAGAGTACCTCTTTGACATACGCTTGTGCTTCTGTAATATTGATATCTCCCCCCACCACTGCAATCACATTATTGTAACCCAAATGCGAAGTGATAAAATCTTGAATATCTGATACTTTTAACTTCTCTATACTCTCAACTGTACCATCATAAGGACGAGCCAGTGCAGAGCCTTTAAAAAGCATAGCACGCAAAGCAGAGCCAGCGATATAATCAAAATCTGCCTCTTTTTGTTTGAGCCATCCTATCTTTTGGTGTTTGATTTGTGTAAGTGCCTGCTGAGTATAGTTGGGGTCTTTGAGCAGTGCTATCAATCGCTCTATGGCATAAGGAAATTCAGATTTCAATGCAGAAAGCTCTATCACAAAACTCTCACGCCCTACGCCTGCATGCAAGTCTACTGCATGTGCATCTAACTTGGTAGCAAAACCTATACTCCCCTCTTTTGACGTCCCTTCATTGAGTAACTTGGCTGACATATCTGCCAAACCATCTATCGTATTGGACAGATGTCCTGCATTTTTAAATACCAACTGCAAAGAGACAATAGGCAAATGCCCACTCTGCTCATACACCATGGGTATTTTGCTCTCTTTAAATGTTATCTCGCTGAGGCTTGCTGCCATAAGTAATCCTTGTGTTAATAAAATCATTGTCATGATTCTTTTTAATGAGAAATGAGAAATGAGAAATGAGAAATGTGGATACAGATTATTTTTTAAGATATTATGTATAACTTTCACAACATAGTGATTGTATTCAATATTTTCATTTTTCATTTTTCATTTCTCACTTTTCATTTGAAATACTCAAGTATTTCATACGCCGTATTACGCTTCGCAGGATTCTCCCCTACATCACGAATCAGGGCAATCATCTCTTCTTGGTTCATGGAGTTTGCTGCACCTGCTGCAGAGACGACATTCTCTTCCATCATCGTAGAGCCTAAATCATTGGCACCAAATAGCAGTGCCATCTGACCGATATATGAACCTTGGGTCACCCATGAACTTTGAATATTTGACACATTGTCTAAAAACAGACGTGCTACTGCTAGATAACGCAGGTACTGATTAGGCGTAGTCTTGGTGATAGTAGGCAGTTCACGTTTGAGCTGTGTATGGTCACTTTGGTAGCTCCACATAATAAAGGCTCTAAATCCACCCGTCTCATCTTGAAGCTGGCGTACGTAGTCCCAATGTTCTACTATCTCACGTGTGGTCTCTACCGTACCATACATCATCGTAGCAGTAGACTTGATGCCTAGTTTGTGTGCTTGTCTATGTACTTCGAGCCACTGGTCTTTGTCATGCTTTTTAGGTGCGATGATGTCACGTACCCTGTCACTGAGTATCTCTGCACCTGCCCCAGGGATAGAGGAGAGTCCCTTGGCTTTGAGTCGTCTAAGTACTTCTGAGATGCTTATCTTTGAACGGTTGGCAATATAGTCTATCTCTATAGAAGAAAACCCATGAATGGTGACTTGTGGATATTTATTGGAGATATGCTCTACCAAATCTTCGTACCACTCTATCTCCAGCTTGGGGTGTACCCCACCTTGAAAGAGTATCTGTGTCCCACCAATCGCCAAAAGTTCATCTATCTTTTGGTCTATCTCATCAAAAGAGAGGATATAGGCATCCTCTTTCTTCTCATGGGTATAAAATGCACAAAACTTACAATCTACCCAACAGATATTGGTATAGTTAATGTTTCTATCTACCACAAAGGTAGTGACTCCTTTAGGATGCATCTCTTTTTTACGTGCCAGTGCCATTTTCCCCAAGGTTTTTAGATCTGCCTTCTCGATGAGTTCTATGGCTTCATCGATGCTCATACGTTTTGTTTTTGGTGCTGTCATATTTTTTCCTTATAACCGATTCCATTCCAGATTCCACGGGTCCACGGGGTCAGGTGATTCATGATTCATTTCTACGAAACAAATCACAAATCACCAGATCCCTTATCATGGAGGGTAAGCCCATGTGCTTACCCCTACGATTCTTTTTTGTCATCTACTTCTTTATTGTCTACAACTCTCTTCTCACCCAAGGCATCCAAAACACCATTGATAAACTTCGGTGCATTATCATCTGCTAATGTTTTAGCAAGCTCCACTGCTTCGTTGATAATAATAGCCTTATCCGTCTTCGCTACTAGTATCTCATATGCTCCTAGACGTAAAATAGCTTTTTCTACTTTACCGATACCATTGTAATCCCACTCTGTCATGTGTGCATCTATCTCTTTATCTAGCATCTCCAAATTTTCTACAGTACCATCAAAAAGTGTATGCGAAAATTCTCTTTGTTTATTACGAATTTTGTCTTCTTCGAGGATTTCATCTGAAAATTTAGCAATATTTTCATTGCCTAAATCATAAGCATACAGTAGTCCGACTACGGCTGTTCTTGCTTGGTGACGTGTTGCCATTACTTATTTCTCGCTTTTATAGTATTTTTTGAATGCAACCAGTTGCATGAGCCAACTGCTGAAGTTGACACAGCGTCAGCGTAACTTTGTTTGGCTTTGCCAAAAAAGTGTCCTTTAATGATAGCCATTAGTTCAATTCACTATATAAATTCATAAGCTCGATAAGCCCTGCCATCGCTTCGCCACCTTTGTTTCCTGCTTTGGTACCTGCACGCTCTATGGCTTGCTCTATGCTGTCAACGGTAAGGACACCAAAGGTTGCAGGTTTCCCATGTTTAAGTGTCATAGATGCCACCCCTTTGGTAGCCTCTGCTGAGACATAGTCAAAATGAGGTGTCGCTCCTCTGATGACTGCACCTAGACAACATACTGCATCGTATTTACCTGAAGCCAATGCCTTGTCTAATGCAAATGGAATTTCAAATGCACCAGGTACCAAAATAAGATCTAAATCTTTTTTATTCCCGCCATGTCTTACGTATGTATCTACAGCACCTTCTACGAGTCTGTCTGTGATGAAGTGATTAAATCTTGCATTAATAATCGCTACTTTTTTGCTTTTATCTACTTGTAGGTTACCTTCTACTATTTTCATGTTTTTCCTTTTGTGAGAGGTCAGGTGATTCATAATTCATTGCTTTGCAACAAATTACAAATCACCTGATCCCTGATATTGGATTAATTTGTAGGGGTAGACCTGTGTGTCTACCCATCATATTGGGTACACACATGGGTGCACTCCCCTACGTTCATTATTTATTCCACGATACTTCTTATGGCATCTATTTGTTTCATAAGTGTATCTAATTTTTGTAATTCTATCATATTTGGACCATCACTCAAAGCGATGCTTGGATTAAAGTGTGTCTCAAAGAAGAAACCATCTACTCCTACTGCTACTGCTGCACGACTTAAATAAGGTACAAGCTCTGAGTCTCCTCCACTTGTCGCTCCACCGCTTGCTGGCTGTTGTACAGAGTGTGTGGCATCGAAAATCACAGGAGCAAACTCTCGCATCTGTTTTAATCCACGCATATCTACCACAAGATTACCATACCCAAAGGTTGAGCCACGTTCTGTGAGCCATACATTGTATTTTTCTGCATTTTCATAGGTAGCTTCACCCTCAAAACCACGTGTTTTGAGTACTTTTTTGACTGAGTGCTCCATCGCTTGAGGGGCTAAAAATTGCCCTTTTTTGATGTTCACTACCGCAGAGGTCTTTGCTGCAGCCACAAGTAAATCCGTCTGACGACATAAAAAAGCAGGGATTTGAAGTACATCTGCCACCTCAGCCACAGAAGCTGGTTGTGTATAGTCATGCACATCTGTGAGTATCTTGTACCCAAACTGCTCTTTGACTTCAGCAAGCATTTTTAAGCCTTCATCAAGACCTGGTCCTCGAAAAGAGTCCAAAGAGGTACGATTAGCCTTGTCAAAACTCGCTTTAAAGTAAAAATCTTTTGTGCAATCTTCATGGTATTTGCCTAATGACTCTGCAATACGCATGACAGTGTCACGGCTCTCTAATACGCATGGTCCCGCTATAAGTATCATCTCTTTCCTTACCAAATTTTTGTAAAATCAAATCTGAATTGACAATGTTCCAAATCGAAATCTACACTCTCATTATGTGCATCTGCTATAATCATATACTTTCCTTGATCATTGAGTGTATACACCTTTGCCACATTATCTTCTGGATTGACAATAATATAATACCTCACACCCTCTTGCTCATATAAATCATATTTAAGATGTAAATCTTTTTGGGCGGTAGATTTAGAGAGTATCTCAAAAATCATTTTAGGGGCTTTGATAATATGCGTCTCATACTCTGGCTCATGACAAATCACAAGATTATCTGGCTGGACAATAGTGCTATCATCCACTTTCCAGTCTATAGGAAGCAGTGCTTGACAACTTTGGCACGATTCTAATGCCTCATCAAGATAGCGTGCTATACGGTTGCTAATGGCTTGATGCTTTATCACAGGTGCAGGAGCCATCGCATAAGGGATACCATATATAAGCTCCCACTCCCCTTCCCAAATCTTGTAATCATCATAGGTATAGTGAGGATAATATTCTTCTTTTAATGCACCCATAGTATATCCTTTATACTTTTTCTTTCACTAGAGCCACCATGAGCCCTGACGTTATGACTAAGATTATACCCAAAGTTGTCCAAAAATCAGGAATGGGGTCACCTAACATCACACCGATAATCACGGCAAAGACAATATTGCTGTAACTAATCGTACCGACAATACCTGCTTTGGTGAGCTCGTATGCTTTGGTCATAAGCAGTTGCGACATCGTTGCGAAGATACCCACAGCAGTGACATAGAGCCACTCTAGCCCTTGAGGCATCACAAATGTGGCAAACATCCAGTCAAAATCCTTTGAGACACTCACATACGGGGTAACGAGCATTAAAAAAAGCGGTGCTATGGTACCCACCCCCATAAAGCTCATCACTATCGCACGGGTATCATAATATTTTCTCAGTTCACGTATAGAGGTATATGCCAGTGCCGCACCGATACCTGAGAAGATGCCCAAGACATCATACTTATCAAAGCCCCCTGCTTCTGGCTGTGCTACCAACACAATACCCACAAAACCTACTACTATAGCAATCAAAGCACTAGGATGCAACTTCTCTTTGAGAAAAATATAGGCAAAGATAGCCACAAAAATAGGAGATGTTTTGTTATATGTCACTGCCTCACCTAAAGGGATATGTGCCATGATATAAAAATACGCCAAAAGTGCTGCAAAGCCCATAGAACCACGAAAAATAAGCAGCAAAAACTTACCACCCGTCTGCTTTAGAGGTACTCTCCATATAGAGAGCCCTACGAGTACAACCCCAAAAATATTTCTAAAAAATGTCACTTCTACAGGTGGGAGTACCTGACTGACTACTTTGGCAAAACCGCCCATAAGAGCAAAAGAGAGTGAGGCTAGAAGCATCAAAAGAATACCTCTGTCCATATTTTTAATTGTTTTTCTCAAAATCATGCCTCATTTTTTATGGAAGTGTAGCGTAAGAATTAGAAATTAGAAATTAGAAATTAGAAATTAGAAATTAGAAATTAGAAATTAGAAATTAGAAATTAGAAATTTTACAGGAATGCATCTAAAGTGTCAACTTTCTTGTGTTACACTTATACTATGAATGAAACAGAATTTTACACAAAGCTACTTTCCTTACCTAATGGTGCCAATGATGTATACTATTTAGGAAAACGTTATCTGCTTAGAAAAGAGACATTACTTGAGGGGAAGCTTATCAAAATCTATGCCAAAGAGCTAGGAGGCAATGATATTGTGAGTGGCAACTACTATCCTAGCATGAAAGGTGGGATGCTCAAACCTTGTGAAATGTCTGATAAAAAGGTGATTGCATTTGTGCAATTACTTCATTCTACTTCGTACGAATAAGTTTGGCATCACCAAACATCAAAATATCTTTGATTACAGCCTTTTGAATAAAGCCATCTGCTGCAACTGAAAGTAAAATATCGCCACTCTTTTTTCTAAAATTCTCTTGAACAATACGCGCTTTTGCATACCAGTTGGCAGTAGGCCCTAAATCTTTTTTGTACCTGGCAGATTGTGCATCACTAGGTACTGTAACCTGTACGATACCTTTTTGTTTCTCTAAACCAATTGCCTTCATGATATAGACTTTCCCTTTTTCTTTAATCGCTTTGTCCATATTAAAATAGAGTGTCAATAAATCATTTTTGGCATAAAAATTTAACTGCTGTGTGCTATCTCGTACCACTTTTCCATTTTTCCATTTTTTATAATGTTTAGTCACAGTTTTATGTATATGGTCTAGGTGATACTCTTTGATTTTTTTTTGATTTTTCTTGTTTGTTGTCATGATATAGTGGTCGCTTACCATCATTCCATTTTCCATATGCCCTTCTGAAATGTAGTGCTCTCTTTGCCCACCCAAAATGGTTTTTGCCATACCTGCAAGCAACACTGTGGTTTCTATTTTATAGTGCTTCTCATTTTGTGTAATTTTATTGGTAATGGTACCAACCTTCCCAAATATACCAAAAGTTGCTTTGTAATTTACTGTACTGCTTTTTGCTACTAACATTGTACTTAGCATCAAAAAAAGCCATAGTGTTTTTGTTCTATTATTCATCTCTATTTTGCCCTTATATGTCTAATTAAACCCTCTCTAAAATAGAGTACCTCCAATAACAGGTGTCCTGATAGATAGAATTCATTTATATAATTCTACTATAATTATGTGAATAAATCGTGTGGAGTCCCCTTATTATGCCAATAACAGAACTAAATGCCACTGTAAACAAAACACTCAATGTCATTGATGGATTAGACATGAATCTTGATCACATTGTACAGACTGCCCTAGCACCCTTTTATACTCAATTCCCTTGGCTTGCCTATACACTGGGAGGTATTCCCCTTGGGAATATCATTGCTGCAGCCATTATGTTTGTTTTTGTTTTAGTCTTACGCCGTTTTTTTACCTATATTGTGATGGCAACACTACAGAAACTTGCCAAATATACCAAAACCTATTATGATGATAAAATTATATCCGCACTCAAGGGTCCTCTTAGTTTTGCTTTTGTGATTATGGGCTTACATCTCTTTTTTGCACTGATATTTTGGGAAACACCTAACATCAAAAATATCTTAAATACATTGATAGTTTTTGATATCTTTTGGGCAATCATAGCGATAGTAAACGCCTTGCGTGGTCTATTTTATCATGCCAGTGCTAGATTTAATTCTGAACTCTCCAGAGAAATGGGTGATTTTATCTTAAAAATAGTGAAAATACTCATAGGTGGTGTAGGTCTAGGGGCTATGCTACAAGTATGGGGCATCAATGTGACGGCACTGATAGCTTCTCTTGGTCTAGGAGGTCTTGCTTTTGCATTGGCTGCTAAAGATACAGCCTCAAACCTCTTTGGGTCATTTGCCTTGCTTGCAGACAAATCCATACGTATAGGTGAATGGATAAGAGTAGGAGAGAGCGAAGGTGTCGTAGAAGCCATAGGGATGCGTACGACCAAAATACGATCTTTTGAAAAATCTCTGATTACTGTACCCAACCAGCTTGTAGCCAACACCCCTATAGAAAACTTTTCACGGCGAGGTGTAAGACGTATTAAAATGCGTATTGGTCTTACCTATAACACCTCATCTGAACAGATACATACCATTGTAGATGAGATTAAATACTTACTACACAACCATGAATATATCTCTACCAAAGATACGCTACTTGTCAATTTTGAATCTTTTGGAGACTCGGCATTAAATATATTTATTTACACCTATACAAAAACTGCAAATTGGAGTCAATATCTAAATATACGAGAAGATATACATTACAAAATTATGCAAATAGTAGAGAAGAATGATGCAAGCTTTGCTTTTCCGTCACGCTCTATTTATATTGAAACGTAATTAAGAAAGAAAGTAAAAAAAATTTTGTTATGAAGATAGCGTGCCACTGCCATAAAAGGCAGTAGCAGCAGTAAAATCTCTTATGGTTTGGTGCATGTTGCTGGTTTGTTACATGTTGAACCACATGTTGCTGGTTTGTTACATGTTGAACCACACGTTGAACCACAAGTTGTTGGTTTATTACATGTCGAACCACACGTTGAACCACATGTTGTCGGTTTTGTTGTTGGTTTAGTAGTTGTTGGTTTTGTTGTTGTCGGTTTGTTACATGTTGAACCACATGTTGTTGGTTTGTTGCATGTTGAACCACAAGTTGCTGGTTTATTACATGTTGAACCACAAGTTGATGTTGGACATGCTTTAGATGTTGTTGTCTTAGCTTTAGAAGTACTTGTTTTTGTTTTTGTATTCGTCTTTGCTTGTGTTTTTGTATCTTTTTTCTCTGTACCAAAAGAAGTTTTTACTAATGCTTGGATCTCTTCAGTTGTATCTACATCTTTCGGATCTGATGCTTCTACTATTTCATTGATTTCAGCAAGTTTCTCTTCACTGTCTACGCCAGTGACACCTGCAGTTTTATAATCTTGTTGTGTTGGAGCCACTTTTCCATTTTCTGCGTATTCGATCACAGGATCAAGTGCGCCCATTTGTTGTACACTACCGCTTTTTGTATCATTACATGCTGTCATGATAAATGCTGCGAATATTGCCAAACCTATTTGTTTGTATGCAAGTTGTTTTTTCATTGTATTTCCCTTTTTATTTTTATTTTTGCGTTAGCAGAGTATATTCTAACACAAAACATTTTAAAATGTACCTTATTTCTTCTTTTCATATGTTATAATCTTGTTATTAACAAACGAAAGATATAACAATATGCAAGAACAAATTCCACAAAACATTAAACTCCAATACAATGAGACACGATATGCCAGATCTTAAAAAAGTAGCTATTCTAGGGCGTCCAAATGTAGGAAAGTCTTCACTTTTCAACCGTTTGGCACGTCAGCGTGATGCTATTACCTCTGACATGTCTGGAACAACACGTGACATTAAAAGACGTATCGTTACTATCTCACAAAATCGTGAATTTGAAGTACTAGACACGGGTGGTATAGACTACTCCTCTGAGCTTTTTGCCAAAGTAGCCGAATTTTCTCTACGTGCAGCTGCCGAAGCAGATATTATTATCTACATGGTCAATGGTAAAAGCATCCCTGATGAAGAGGACAAAGCGCTCTTCTATAAACTCCAAGAGATGCACAAACCTCTAGCACTCGTGGTCAACAAAATAGACAACGACAAAGAAGAGGAGCGTTATTGGGAGTTTTTGGAGTTTGGTGCAGATGCTACTTTTCCTATGTCTGTGAGTCATAACCGCTATTTTAACGATTTTTATGCATGGTTGGAAGAGCATATCCCTGCCCCTGTTGAAGAAGAGGGACTGGTACTAGAAGAAGCAGAGCCAGATCCATTTGCACAGATAGTCGAACAGATACATGCCCAGTACCAAGAAGAGGCAGACAACGAAATACGTGTCGCCATCATAGGGCGTGTCAATACAGGGAAGTCTTCACTGCTTAATGCCCTGCTAGGCGAAGAACGTTCAGTAGTCTCGGATGTGGCTGGTACTACCATAGACCCTATCGATGAGATGTTAGAGCATAGAGAGCATGAAATCACCTTTATCGACACGGCAGGTATCCGTAAACGCTCCAAGATAGTAGGCATAGAGAAATATGCCCTCACCCGTACCACAGAAATGCTCAAAAAAGCCAATCTCGTACTACTCGTACTTGACTCTACACAGCAGATATCTGAGCTGGATGAACGTGTAGCAGGATTGATAGAAGAGTATAAACTTGCCTGTCTGATTGTGCTAAACAAGTGGGATATAGACAAAGAGAGAAGCTATGAAGAGGTTGTCGATGATGTACGTGATGCACTCAAATTTCTACACTATGCACCTTTTATCACTATCTCTGCCAAGACAGGACTGCGTGTCAATAAGATACTCGATCAAATCGTAGATATCTATGGGCGATACAAAAGACGTATCCCTACCTCAGAACTCAACGATACCCTACGT
>JALSPX010000147.1 GCA_026985755.1 Sulfurovum sp.
GAAGTTGAAGTTCATGCAACTTCTATTTATCCATATTGATAAATAGATATTATTGTTACACAAAGCTATAGTTTAAAGATTAAAGAGTTAGTAGTTAAAAAAATGGGAGAGTCTTAAAACATAACTTGTATTTCTATGGTTTGGAATTTTGAAATTATAACAGGTGGTGGTTTGGAGGGGTCTTAAAACACAAATGCTTACTGCTATATTTTAACATATACATAAAATATTTTTTGTTTTCCATAAGTCATAGAAGATTATATCCCAAAGTCAAAAAAAGAGTTCAAGCTGGATTGGCTATAATATCACATCTTACAAAAAAGAGTACACCCACCATGAAACACATCCTCATCACCAACGACGACGGCTATGAAGCAGAAGGGCTTTTGGCACTGATAGACGCACTCAAACCTATAGCCAAAATAACCGTAGTAGCACCCAGTACAGAGAAGTCTGCCTGTGGGCATTCGCTGACCCTCACACGTCCGCTTAATTTTATAGAGCTCAAAGAGGGTTTTTATAAACTTGATGATGGTACACCTACGGATTGTGTGTTTCTCTCGCTTACCAAGCTTTTTGATGAGGATACTAAACCTGATTTGGTCATCTCTGGTATCAATATAGGCTCTAACATGGGAGAGGATATCACCTACTCTGGTACAGCATCGGCTGCCATGGAGGCGGTACTACAAGGTATCCCTGCGATTGCCATCTCTCAAGTCTATGCTGAACATGGCAAAAGTATTGAGGCGTTTGGCTATGCTTTGGCACAAGAGAGCATTATCTCTTTGGTAGAAAAAATTTTTAACGATACCTTTCCTTTGCCTCCGCGCAAGTTTATCAATGTTAATATCCCCCCTATTCCTGCTAAAGCGTGTAAAGGCTTTAAAATCACCCGTGCTGGCAATAGACTCTATGCACACAATGCAGAAGTACACTACAACCCACGTGGCAAAGAGTACTACTGGATAGGTTTACCTGAACTGGGATGGATGGACACCAAAGGACACATCACAGACTTTGAGGCAGTCAGTGATGGCTATGTTTCTCTCACTCCTGTGCATCTGGATATGACTGCACATGAGGAGATTACCCAGCTACGAAAGTGGATCGATGACTAACCTATACACCCTTCATCCTTCACTCTTCACTCTTCACTCCTCTGCCAAGGTATCGGTATGAGATACCAGCGTTGTCGTATGCTCTTTGGAGAAGAAAACTTTGAGAAGTTACAAAATGCAAAGATACTCATTTTAGGTGTCGGTGGTGTAGGCTCTTATGCTTTGGACTGCTTGTACCGCTCTGGGGTAAGTGACATCACTATATTAGACTACGACAGCTACGATGAAACCAACCGCAACAGACAGATAGGCTCAGACGCAGTAGGTGCATCCAAGATAGAAACCTTGGCACAACTCTACCCTGGTATACACACCATAGAGCAACAAATGACCATGCTCTGGGTAGAAAGCTTTGACTTTGATCCCTACGATATCATCATAGATGCAGCCGATACCACCAAAGTCAAAATAGAAGTTGCCAAGAAGTGTTATAAAAAACTCATCATGTCCGTAGGTTCCGCCAAACGCTGGGATACCAGTAAGATAGAAGTCGCATCCATATGGAAAACCCATGGCGATGCCCTCGCACGTAAAATACGCAATGAATTAAAAAAGTCAAAATTTAATAAAAATTTTATGGTAATATTTTCTCCAGAAGAGGACAAATGCCAAGAGAAAGGATCTTTTGTGGGAGTGACAGGAGCATTTGGATTGACAATTTGTTCTGAGGTCATAAAGAGGATTATTCAATAATGTCGAAAAAATTCACCGTTGAAAAAGAGATACACTGTCCTCAATGTGGGGTATTGCTTCCTTTGTATTTTAAATATACAAAACTGATACAGTGTGACTCTTGTAAATCTACTATCTTTTTAGAAGATGAAGGAAGCCGAGTTGCTGGTGATAGCTCAGTACTTTCTGAAGAACCCTCTATTATTGTACTTAATCAAGCATTTTTTTATCAACAGACATCGTATATCCCCATAGGTGTCATTCGATACTCTTATGGACGTGGCTATTGGGAAGAGTGGTGGATTAAAGATTCCTCAAGCAACGCCTATTGGCTGAGTGTTGATGAAGGTGATTTGGTGCTTCAACAAGAGACAGATACCCTACTTTCATTAGAAGCATTTGATACTTTGTATGTAAATGATTCCATACAAGATGGATGGATAGTCACAGAGAAAGGTGTGGCTACCTGTGAAGGTTTTAGTGGTGCTTTACCGAAAGTAGTAAAAAAAGGTAGTCAATATCATTATTTGCATCTTTCAGGAAAAGATGGAAAGCTTCAAACCATTGAGAAAGTAGACAATAACCTTGAGACCTATATTGGCGAATGGATAAGCCCCTTTGATATAGGAAAAGTATTTTAATGTCTGCCAAAACCTATGCTATAAAATGTACCCATTGTGCCGCACCCCTAGATGTCTTAGGTGGTGGAAGGGTCGCTTCTATTACTTGTAAATATTGCCATAGTCAACTGGATTTAACAAATCACTATAACATTTTAGCAACATTCAACAACGTTCCAAGACCTCAATCACCTTTTGAGATAGGCATGAAAGGGCGTATCAAAGGTGTGGAGTGGACAATTATCGGATGGGTTCGTTATAAAACTGCAGCATTCCCTAGTGAAACATGGGATGAATTCTTTCTTTATTCGCCTACACATGGCTATGCATGGCTGATACAAGAAAATAAAAATATCTCCTTTTCCAAACGTGTACGAAACTTTGATGTTTTTGCATGGAAAACAAAACCTTCTAAGACAATTTTCTACAATAAGGGACACTATCTACAACAAGAGAGTGC
>JALSPX010000148.1 GCA_026985755.1 Sulfurovum sp.
AAACATTACGCTTGGAAGCAAAAAAGCAGAAAAAAAAGAGATTAGAAGAAGAAAAACGTAAAAAAGAACAAGCTTTGAAAGCAGAGCAAAAACGTCTACTTAAAGAG
Source organism: Sulfurovum sp. (assembly GCA_026985755.1). GTDB lineage: Bacteria > Campylobacterota > Campylobacteria > Campylobacterales > Sulfurovaceae > Sulfurovum. The sequence continues at coordinate 108 of JALSPX010000148.1, forward strand.
AATGAGCAATTGCTCTTGAAAATAAAAAGAGAAGAGAAAAAGAGACTAGAAGAAGAAAAACGTAAAAAAGAACAAGCACTAAAAGCAGAACAAAAAAGAATAGAAGAGCAAAAGCGATTAGCAGCCAAAGAAAAAGAAGTAGCACGCAAGAAAAAATTGGCAGAAAAACTTGAAGCAGAGAAACAAGTAGCATTAGCAGCCAAGAAAAAAGCAGAGGCTAAGAAAAAAAAGGAAGATGCCCTTACATCAGAGCTTGATAAAATGTTACAAGAGACGAGTGAGTTTAAAAAGAAACTAGAGCGTTCTGAAAGTATCAAGTACTATTAGAGATGAACGAGATAGAGTTAGATTAAGAACGTGAGGTATTTACTCTGGATGTATTTGGTACACCACATGTCTCTTCTTTGAAGGTATGAGAATTCAATACCATTTTTATACATTTTGGCACTGTCTATTTTGAGAATATGGCATTTTTTGCACAATAGCAGTGTTTGTGTTGTTGTCTTACATAAAAGCAGTAACTTACCTTTTTTAGCTATGATACCTTTATCCAGAGCAAGCTTTGCATATTTAGGTTCAATTACCATATAGAGTATTTCTGGAGGTAGCGTTTTTTCTCCTTGTTGTCTAGAAATTTGTCTATTTATACGCATAAAGTTATTGTCTAAAAAAAGTCTTTTTTTTACTTCAGGGTTTGTTTTTGTTTCTATTTTATGGATTTTAACAGGTCGTTCAAAATACTCTTTTGTGCGTTGTATATTGACATCTTCAATGGTAACAAGAGCATTTTTACCACGGTAAATATAGGTATAATATATTTTCATTTTCATACTGTTTGCTCCAAAAGATTAATCCCCAATCCCATACCCCTGCGCATCATCATCACCATTGTCTGTAGAAAGATTCAAATCCTCTACAAAGGCTTTGCCTGCATCGATACTATCAAAAGTATCATACTCTACTACTTGCTCCTTATCTTGCACAAAATTCTCTGATGTATACATCCCCTCTACCTCTTCAGGACGTTTGGTTGTCAGTGAATCTTGTCCATATGCATACCCTTGATCCATTTGTTGTGTCTCATATGCAAGTGTATGCGGATGTGCTGCTTTAGAGGGTTCATTGTTATCGATACTGCGTTGTTTTGATGTTTCAGAATGGTGTGCCAGACGTTCTGTCTCTCTTGAGCGTCTGAAATCTTCTCCACTGGGGTAGACTCTGATGCTATCTACAGAGGAGTTATGGATATATTGATTTACATCTTCAGGGTGTGCCTGTAGTGCTTTGGGTATCTCCCATTGGCTGTAGCTGGCGTTGTTTTCCACATTTCCCAGTACATGCAAACCAGTCATAGGGATATTACTTGCTTTCATCTCCTCATACATCTTGTTGAGTGATACATTGCTGAGCCCATATTTGACCTCTCTGCTATAGACATACCCCATATGAACATCGACTCTATTATCCCTATCTCTAGGGGTAATATCATAACTTATCCCCTCATATCCTGCCTCTTTGGCTTCAACATATTGGGCTTTGATAAAGTCAGAGACTTTGTCATTCTTTATTCTATAGTTTTTAAAGGTAGCATAGTACTCTTTGTTATCCAAGATACCATAGCTTCCACCTACATCTCCATGTGCACCGTCCATGACTTTGTCAAATGCACCCAAGGACTCACTTCTAAAGTTGGCACGTATCTCATCTTTGGCAACAAACTGTATGATGTGGTTAGCAGAATCGTTATTGAGGTTCAGGTTCAAGTCACCGTTGTCTCCATTGGCAAGTCCTATGGTAGAGACGGTATCAAAGAGTCCTACAAAGTTGATATGGGTATGGCTGTTTTCTCCTGTGATACCTGCTTCATGCAGTCTATTGACCAGTGCACGGCTACTGGCTGCACCTCGGCTGAAGCCTACGATATCTATGTAGATTTCGGTGTTGGGGTTTTGTGTATGTATATCTTTTTCATATTTTAGAATCTTTGTAAACGCTTCATCCACCTGATCTTCCACGCCACGTCCACCTATCCCATAGCCAGTACCCATAGGAATCGTGTCGTAGTAGTCATTGATATCTTTTTTACCCTCTTTGACCGCTTGGAGTCGCTCATCATAGAAGTTGCCTTCGGGGTCTTTGAACTTCCCATCTACACTTTTAAAGCCTAGCTCTTTAAAGGAGCTGGTACCTACACCCTCGATGTAAATAGGTTGTAAATTACCCTCAGTTTTTTCAAATACCTTTGAAAGTTTCGCTACATTACTCTGTGTACCATTGCCTATCAGTTCATCATTGTATCGATGATTGCCTGTACCATCGATAAAGACACCAATATGTATTGTCTTGCTCATCTTCTTATGCTCCTTTTAGCCATAGTTTAATTCTATCAAAAATATTTAATGTTTCTTCTTGGAAGGGTTCAACATGTCCTTTATCTCCAATTTCCATTTTATAAAATGCTGGATAAAAATAGCTTTTATTTTCATCCACAATAATATCTAAATAAATCGTATCATCTTTGATACTCTCTCTCCACTCTGCATTGCTTTTATAGGGAAGTTCACATCTAAAAGTTGTATGTTCTTTGCTACTTCCATCTTTTTCATAATGTTTGGTATAGCACGCCACCCTTGCCCCATCCCTGATACGAAAGTATTTGGGAGGCTCTGAGACCTTGCCTGTTTTTCTGAGGGCTTCTGCTCTATAGGCAACTTTGAAAGACCTGTCCCCTACGACAGCTCCTCTACT
>JALSPX010000149.1 GCA_026985755.1 Sulfurovum sp.
CAATACCTATATCCATATAGGATTGGGTCAAAAAGCCAGTGATGGAGCGTGGCATGCCTTCACAAGAGACTTGGAAGCAGACCTTAAAAAATATGAGCCAAACAATAGACTCATTGCAGTCAATGCTTTTCTTGTAAGAGGCAATGGCTTTGTGGATGATGTGGAGCTGGTGGGTAAAACTATGAATCCTAACAAAATAGATACAATCTCGGCACAAAACACAGAAGCTACACTCACACTCTCGATGAATGGAGCGTTTGAAAAAGGTAGCCATGGATCGTTTTTTATAGATGCAGATAACGACAGTAACACAGGTTATAGTGCAGATACAGTAAAAGGTGCAGACTATCTAGTGCAGGGTACAGCACTCTATAGACATGTTGATGGTACACATGGGTGGAAATGGGATAAGATAAGTTCATCTATGCACTCTACACAAACGCTTAATACTATTACATCAGTAATACCATTAAATATGATGGATATAGTAGGAGATAGCATAAAATATATAGCCTCTATCTCTTTGCCTAACTGGAAATATCGTAAGAATTATACAGAGATGGTAGAGCATCAAATGTCAGGAGATAACAACCCTTCAGTGATTATTGGTGCCAGACCTGTAGCTTCGACACCTTTGGCAAAAGGAACACTTTTTGCTTCGCCTCATGGTGATGGTGATAATTGTAGTAAAAATAATCCGTGTAATATCTATACAGCTTTTAAGAAAATTAAATCTGGAGATATCTTATTTTTAAGAGGTGGTACTTATAGTATAAACAAGCAACTTTTAATTGAAAAAAAAGGTACTAAAGATGCGCCTGTAATTATTGAAAGTTACCCTGGAGAATGGGCTATTATTAAAGGTAAATTTATTTCAGGAGAATATGGGCAAACACATAAAAATGAGGCACATGTTGGTATAAAAGTGATAGGAGAGTATGCCCATATTCGAAAATTAGAAGTAATGAATATGGGACATGAAGGGATTATGCTTCTCTATGCAAGTCACAATGTTGTAGAAGGATGTAAACTTCATGATAACCTTCTTCCAGGCGTTGTCGCCTATGGTGGGGAATGGCATGAAAATAAACCCGAATACACTATACCCTATCAGTATGGATACAATGTCATACGAGATAATATAGTTTATCATAATTCTGATGTAGGAATGGGTGCTGTAACGGCTGATGGTAAACCAGCAGATGGTGGAAATGCTGATGGGATTGCTATAAGCTCTGGAAAATTTAACAGAGTCATACATAATACCGTCTATGGAAATAGTGACGATGGTATTGATACTTGGCGTTCAAACGATAGTTATGTTGCATATAATCTTGTATATGATAATGGTCGTGCTCAAGGTGATGGTAATGGTATAAAAGCAGGCGGAAACAGAAATCAAAAAGCTGGTAATGGGCTTCGTTGTAAAGTAGAGCATAATATTGCATATGGCAACAGAGCAAGAGGTTTTGATTATAATACTGGTATTGATGTGTTATTTAGATTTAATACATCTTATAAAAATGGACTTTATGGGTTTAGTGGTGTTGCAAATACAACGATTGAATATAATATTGCATCTAAAAATGCTAAAACACATAAAGGACAGGAGGGTAATAATAACTCATGGAATAGAGCTGGTGAAGTAACCTTTATGAGTACAAATCCCCACTCACCAAATTTTCTAAAGCCTGTAAAAGGTTCAGGTTTTGAGGATATAGGTGCGTATGCAAATATAGCTGATAATCAAAATAAACAAGCAAAAATATTTGTCATAGGTGATTCTACAACCTTTAATCATGATACAAGAGATGCTCAAGGGAATCTGCTAGAGATGGGATGGGCTGAAAATGAATCTTTAGGTAGATATATGAAAAATGCCAATAACCTTTATGATGAAGGGCGTTCAGGTGCAAGTAGCAAATCATATAAGACAGTATTAAACAATCAACATGATTGGGAAGAGACAAAAGAGCTTATACAAAATACTGATATCAGTCAAGGAGCATATCTATTAATACAGTTTGGACATAATGATGAAAAGAGAAATCAACCATACGGAACAACTCTTGATGAATTTCATCAAGAGTTGACAGAGTATGTAGTGTGGGCAAAAAATAATAAGATTATTCCTATATTACTAACTCCTCTTGAGCGTCGAGCCAAATCAAAAGGAAACCTAAATCATAAAACGCATGAAGAGGCAGGAGGTTATGCTCAAGAGGTAAGAGCTCTAGCCCAAGAAAAAGATGTAATTTTGTTAGATTTACAAAAAAAATCATGGAATGAATATAATAAATATGAAGATAGTGCTGCAATTAATGCTGTGTTAGCATACGATGATAACACACACCTTAGCCCTAAAGGAGCCAAAATAGTCGCAGGTTGGGTCAAAGAACTTATCTGTCAAAGCAATGCACAAAGATTATGTGCTGAGTTTAAATAAAAAAGGAAAAGGAAGTGAAGATAGTCACGATACTTTTTTTCTCGTCATTATATTTGCTAGCAGGGAATATAACCAATAAGACTTGGGTACCTATAGTAATGGATGATGTGACTATCGTAGTACCTGAAAATATAAAACCTACACACTTACTAAAAAATGACACCATAAAATACTACAAAACATGGAAAAATAAATATCTATTAGAAGTAGATAGAAGTATGAGCCGTATTGTGGATAAGGATAGTAGAACCGTATCTGAAGGTCAGGGATATGGGATGCTTATAGAGGCTCTTTTACCTAACGGGGTAGATACTGATGAGCAACAAATCTTTAATGCCTTATGGAGGTTTTCTCGCTCTCGTCCTAGTAGTATTTGTCATCATCTTATGGATTGGGAGTACTATCCTGGTATTGGCAAGCATGATGACAGTGCATTTGATGGTGATGCCGATATCGCCTATGCTCTGATAAAAGCAGATGAAAAATGGGGAAGTAGTGGAGAGATAAACTATAAAAATGAAGCCATCAAAGTTTTGGATGATATTTGGGATTGTACGATAGGAAAAGACTCCAAGTTGCCACTACTTGGTGATTGGGTAGAACAAGATGGAGCTAAATATAATCAATACACAGCTAGAACTTCTGATTTTATGTTGGGGCATTTTAAAACATTTGCTCAATTTACAGGTGATGATAAGTGGCTAGAGGTAGTGAGAGCCACACAAGATGCTCTCAATCAGGTACAAAATGAAACCACAGGCTTAGTACCAGATTTTATCAAAAAAGATAATGGGGGTCATTATGTGGCAGTAGAAGATGGCTTTTTAGAAGAGCATGATGCTGACTATTACTATAACGCCTGTAGAGTACCATGGCGTTTGGGTGTGGACGTGATGCAATTTCATGATAGTGTGAGTAAAAGTATCTTGGGAAAAATAAAAAACTGGATGAAAAGTAAGAGCAGTAATCAAGCTGAAAATATAAAAGCTGGGTATAGACTCAATGGAGATGTTATCGGGGATTATGACACCAATGCATTTATCGCACCATTTGGTGTGGCGGCAACTGCATTGGGTGATAGTACTTATGCTAAGAAGATAAGAGAATACATGAAAAGAGATGCCGAAGGATATTATGAAGATACCATTGCACTACTTAGTGCTTTGGCAATGGAGGGTATTTTTTAACATATTAAGATAGTTGAATGACAAAGGGGTCGTTTTTTTGTATACTTAGGATAAGTCTATATGCAAAAGGAGATATTATGCAAAGAACAATCAGACTCTTTTTCGTACTCATGATGAGTACGTTACTCAACGCTTCAACCAATTGGGCACCTGTAGTAATGGGTGACATTACTATGTTTATGCCGTATACTACAAAACCAATTATAAATACTGTAATATCACAATACTCACCCAATGCAACAGTCTCTATTACCATCAGTGGAGAACTTTCGGGTGATAGAGACTGGGCAGGGGTGTATCGTGTGGGAGATAATAATGACTGGGCTAATGTCATTGCCTGGAACTGGGTAAGTAACGGTACGACAGAACTGAACTTAAACCAAAAACCTATGCCTGCGGGAGAGTATGAAATAAGATTGTTTTTTCATAACAGCTATCATATGGAAGCTGTGTATAGATTTAGAGTAGTGGAAAATCATACATTTGGTCATGCAGGCACACATGCTGTTTCTACCCATACAGAAGTTGCTGATGGAAATTCTATTGTCTATTATCCTTCAGATATTGCTCAGATGCCTAAAACGCCACTTATTTTCTTCTGTCCAGGGTTTGGGAATCAAAATCATGTTAGCTATAAATCACTCTTAACTTTCATCGCTAGTCATGGATACTCTGTGATTTATGCAAAAGATTATTATGGTGACCCCAATACCTTTATAAAACGTTTTGAGAAGATGCTAGACAATAATAACGATGTACTTCCCCATGTAGATACCACGCGTATAGGTGTCATAGGACACTCTTCTGGTGGGGGAGACACATTCAAAATACTTGATCACTTTTCTAAAAAGGGTTATGGAGCCAATGGACGGTTCCTTATGTCTCTAGATGGCTGGTTTGCTTTTGGGATGAACAGTGATCAGATGCGAAACCTTCCTAGTAATACAAATGTTGTCATACAACGCTATGAGCATCCAACTCACCCTAATACCCAAGACCCACGTATCACTTTGAGTGAATATGCATTGTTAGATTCTATTGCTAATAATAAAAAAGATTATCAAGTATATAATCCTGCAACTCATGGTTACCCAGGTGGAAGCAGGGCGTATACAGATATGCAGGGGCTACTCAAGCCCCTAGATGCACTGATGGCAGTTACGTTTAAAGGTGAAGAAAATGCCCATGATACAGCTTTGGAAAATGGTAGTGATACACCTTATGAGGATGGATTGGAAGATGTACGGGAGATATGGAGGTATGCTTATCGTTGTAACAGCCATAAAAACAGAGCTGAAGTGATGGAAATAGACTATTGTCATGAGTATAACCAACCAAAAGTGTATCCCGCTGATACTATATTTGATGATAAAACCCAAGCCAATGTCGCTAAGCCAAATTATTTGGATAGTTATGTTGACCCAGTTTTTGGAAACAAAGTCACACGTATTACAGACAGAGCCAATCAGACAGGCAATAGTAAACCTTATCCAAAGACACAAGTATGGAATGCAGATCAAACTTTGATACGCTTAGGGTATCGTATCTATTATTCGGATAATTTTTCAGAAACACCTATAACTACCAACACACTTATTCGAGGCAGTCTGACAGAGATGAAGTGGTCTAGTTATGAACCAGATGTTTTTTATGGCATAGATATACGTTGGGACAGATTTGTATTTGTGAAAGCCAAAATCAATTCTGACCATACTATCACCTATACGGATATGCCAAATGCAACCTTTATGAAGAGTGAGTATGACGAACTGCTTCTTGGAAAATATGAAGGGAATCTTGACTTTCAGGACAATTATGTGGTCTTTGCAGGACGTAAGAAAGATACCAACCGTGTGACACTTATTGTATATCATTTGAAAAATAATTATGGAACGACATATAATAGTATCGTGTCTAACGTTACCACAGATATGAAATGGTATGTCGAAGATGCCAATGGTAACTTTACTACCAGTGGTGCAAACTCTAATCAAATGTTTGATTGGGCAAGTATCTCGGCACTTGGAAATTATGTGATTGTAAACTATAGAAGTAAAAAAGGTGATCCTGCCCAAGAGTATAGTATAGAACAGTATGATAGGCATATAAACCATATACGACGTCTTGCAGAACATGGTAATCATGGTGATTTGGGTGTGGATGCCAACGGTAAAGAGGTGTATGTGCAGTTTGGTTTTGGTACAGAAGAGGGTATATGGATGTATCCACTAGATGGTAGCCCTAGAACACAACTTCTCCCAGATAAATATAACGGAGGACATGTCTCCTGTAGAAACTATAAACGTCCAGGATGGTGTTATCTTAATACACGCTATCTTTGGAATGGTGCAGGTGTGCGAGAAGTATTTGCACTTAAATTGGATGATAGTCATACAGTAGAACGATTTGCTCAAACACATACCAGTATACAAAATTCTGAATGTGTCCAAGTAAATGTTTCACCAGATGGCACACAGATACTTTTTAACAGTGATTGGAATAGTGGATCTCAAGCAGATTATCAATGGGATGCAGATCACTATATGAGTTGTTCTAATTCGGAAAGAAAAATAAAAATAGATACTTATCATGTAAAAGTGGGTGAGTAGTTATTAGAGATGCCCTAAATGATTAAGGAGGACAAAAAATGATAAAAAATAGTTTATTTCTTTTGATATGGATGATGATTATGTTACCTATGCTTCATGCGGGTAATATTATAAAACAGATATGGGTACCTATCGTCGTAAGTGATATTACAACGTTTGTACCCTATACATTTAGTTTGCCTGACAAAGACAATGATGGTATAGATGATGCTACAGATAGACCTGTAGCCTATACACAATCACTTGATATAACCGCTGACAGTAATGGATATCGTATCACCTTGAGAGGTAGAGATAATGATAGTCCTATCACCTACATCATAGTCACGCAACCACAACACGGCACACTTGCAGGGACTGCACCAAACCTTATATATACACCAAAAAATGGCTACATCGGAGAAGATAGATTTACCTTTAGAGTAAGTGATGGAGTACACTTGTCTTCAATTGTATCTATCAATATCATGATAAATGCCTCACAATTTCCTGTCCATTCAAAAGCAGAAGCCTCTGCCTTTCTCTCTAGGGCTACTTTTGGTGCAAAGCAAGAAGAGATAGATACTCTGAGTTCATTAAATAATTATGAGCAGTGGATTGATCAGCAACTCAATACAGCACCTACCTACCATATGGCATGGATAGAGAGTCATCTAAAAGGCGTTGATAATACGCCTGATTTAAGCAGTTCACTAGAAAACTGGCAAGCACATAGTGATACACTTGGTTATGTGCAACGTGATGCCTGGTGGCATATCGCTACCTATGCACCTGATCAGTTGCGTCAAAGGGTGGCACTTGCCTTAAGTGAGATATTGGTTATCTCAAGAAACGGTCCTCTGCAGACTTTTCCTGATGCAAGGGTTTCTTATTATGATACTTTACTTAAAAACGCGTTTGGTAACTTTGAAGATCTTCTCAGGGATGTGACCTATCACCCAGCGATGGGAAAATATCTCAGTTATCTTGGTAATCCAAAAGCAAACCCTGCTAAAGGGAGTCACCCCGATGAGAACTATGCCAGAGAGGTGATGCAACTCTTTACCATAGGGCTTTATCAGCTCAATCAAGATGGTACTCAAAAATTATACAATGGCAAGCCAATACCTACCTATACGCAAACAGATATTAGAGAGATGGCAAGGGTCTTTACGGGACTTAGTGATGACAATGGAGAGTTTGAAGCTGAAGCAGCGTTTTCTAGCCATAAGAGCAGAACCAAACCTATGCAGGCATTTGAAGATGAGCATGATAGTGGTAGTAAAAGAGTACTAGGGCATACCATTCATGTAGGCAATACCAAAGGGGATATCAATGCAGCATTACATATGCTCTTTATGCATGAGAATACTGCACCATTTATCTCAAAACAGTTGATACAGAGACTGGTTACGAGTAACCCGACACCAGCATATGTTGCGAGAGTAGCAGCAGTATTTAACAATAATGGTAAAGGCATCCGTGGAGATTTAGCTGCGGTAGTGAAGGCAATTTTATTGGATAAAGAGGCTCTAAGAGACAAGAACCATCCTGCTAACTTTGGAAAACTACGTGAACCGATGCTCTATTTTACCCATCTTTTCCGTGCTTTTCATGCTAAGGGTAATACCACGCAAACGATACAGGTGGATAATGGACCGATATATCAATATGAATCTTTCAACTTTCACGGTACGGACATGACACAACAAGAGGGGGCACTTGAAGCACTAACGGTCTTTAACTACTTTAGCCCAACAGATGGTTCTGCCTCTTTGAGTAAACAGGGGCTTGTTGCACCTGAACTGACGCTCTATGGAAAACAGGGGATTGATGATGTTTTGATGGGAATCATTAACAAAAATGGGTTTATTTATGATACTTATAATCTTACTATCAATCTTGATTTACACAAAGAAATAGCCTTTGTACAAGCCAATAACATTGAAGGATTGCTTGACCATCTAAGCTTATTATTGACTGCTAATGCCATGAGTGCACAGAGTAAGGATAAAATAGTGAGCTATTTGAAAAATGCAAAAGATGATGATGGCAATAGTCTTGATGCTGAAACCATAGCAAGATATGCCCTAGCACTGGTAATGACTTCGCCAGCATATGCACTGCAAAGATAAGGAGGAAGAGATGAAAAATAAAATGAATAGAAGAAGTTTTATGAAAAAAACAGCATTGGGTGCCTCTTTGTTGCCCTTTGTGGGGCTTGCTGAGATGCTCGAAGCTGTAGAAATGGGTGGGGAGTATAAAGCTATTGTTGTAGTACTACTTGAAGGTGGTGCAGATGTCTTTAATATGATCGCTCCCAATGATGATGCTTACGCTGCTTATGCAGTGGCTAGAGGAAGTATAGCCCTACCTAAAACATCACTATTAAACATAGGGAATGGTTGGGGAATGCGAGAAAATATGGAAGCTATGCAACAGCTTTATGCTCATCAAAAACTGGCTATCGTCGCCAATGTAGGTACGCTAAAAGAACCAGTGACGGTAGCGGAGGCAGAGGCAGGCAGTGAAAAATTACCTTTTGAACTCTTTGCCCACAATACCCAAAGAGACCAGTGGATGTTTGGGGATGCTACGGGCAATTCCCGTAGTGGATGGGCTGCCCGTGCGGCTGATACTTTGTATACAGAGGGTAATCCTTATTTCAATATCAATGTAGCAGATGTCAATAATCATCTTCAGTATGGCGGTAAAGAGGAGGCTTTGCATTTTGATGATGCCTATGTCTCTCCTGATACGATGAAGTATTATGGTTTTGGCCCCAAATCTGGCGATGGAGAGCTAGGCAAGGTCTATTATGATTTGTATGCACAGCAGCAAAACAGTAGTAATAGAGTGATGCAGGCACTGGCAAAAAAAAGGATTTCCAAGATGAATTTGCCAGATGATTTGGTAGGGGTATTTGATAATGTGGATACCGCTATACAAGCGTTTGATACAGGTGTACATGAGGTCGGTAAACCATTAGGCGCACAGCTGGAAGTGGTAGCCAAGATTCTTTCTGTTTCCAAAAATAATGGTTTTAAAGGCAAAAAACGACAGATATTCTTTGTCAATCAACATGGATGGGACACACATGATAGTGACAATGAACACCAAGTAGGCTACCTTAGCCAGTCTCTCGGTGCATTCCAGTATGAGCTCGATAGAATGGGGATGAGCGACCAAGTCACCACCATGACTATCTCTGATTTTGGTCGTTCACTTACTTCTAACAATGCAGGCACAGATCATGGCTGGGGGAGTCATGCCTTTGTCATGGGTGGTGCTGTCAGAGGAGGTCATATCTATGGAACAATGCCAACACTTAGTAAGGACTCTACGGATTTTTGGTCAGATAGGATGGTACCTACTACAGCCATGGAGAGTTATTTGGCGACGGTTGTGAAGTGGTTTGGGGCAAGCGATAGTGAGTTGAATACTATTTTTCCAAATCTTCATCGCTTTACTAGAAACATGGATTTTATGGCTTAGGGGTATAAGAGTAGAGCAGAATTAAGATAGTTGAATGACAAAGGGGTTATTTTTCTGTATAATTGGGTTTATTTTATAATAAAGGGATAGATTATGCAAAGAACAATCACACTTTTTTTAATACTCATCATGAGTACGTTACTCAACGCTGCAACCAATTGGGCAGTTGTAGTAATGGGTGACATTACGACGTTTGTGCCGTATAAAACATCGACACAGCCTCCTGTACCAGAATCTGATAACAGTATCCTACTCTCTTTGGGTAAGGCACAATCTGGTGTAGCCGACAGAGGTACATATAGCTATTATAAGATGTATGCACATGCTGGAGAGAGGATACATATTGACCTTTATAATCAAGATGCCAATGGAAACCTCTATGTAAAAGTAGGGTCTAAAGCCTCCAAAGAGAGCTATGATTGTAAATCAGAAAATGGTGGCAAGACACATAGTGCAGAAAATGACAGCTGTTCACTCTTGGTAGATAAAGATAGTTTTGTTTATATTGCTGTGCATGCTCCTAGTTATGGTTGTTTTAATAATGTGCAGCATACTGTGATGGTATATAAGGGAGATTATGGTGTGAAAGGACCGTACGAAGTCTCAAAATATGATTCTGGTAATACACGTAGTTATTATCCTAAAAATTTAGATAAGAGCCCTATTGTGATATTCTTACCTGGTTGGTTTGACAATACATTTGATACATTAGTAAGACATGATAAATTATTACGGCATATAGCATCACAAGGGTATACTGTGATTACAAAACTTGCAGGTACAACAATGGATGAACACTTTAATGTTGATTTTAGTGATGTATTAAATCTTATTAGTGATCATAGTAGTGATTTGGATACTAAGAGAGTTGGTGTTATTGGCTGGTCTCATGGTGGAGGTTTATCGTTCTCTATGATGAGAGAGTTGGTAAATGCTGGTTATGGTACAAAGGGACGCTTTATAATGCCAATAGAACCTATGTTTGCAATTGGAATGAATCAACAATATATGCATCAGCTAAACAATATAAACTTTGTTATGATGCGATTTGAATCATTAGAGGAAGATCCTCGAACAAATTTTGTAGAATATAAACTACTAGATGGTGAAAATATAGATAAAAACTATATAAATTTAGAGAAACATGAACATGATTATTTGAAGAATGTACCTAAACCGTTTTCTAAACCAATGGATGCACTTATGGCATATACACTTAAAGATGACCAAGATGCACATGACATTGCGCTAGAAGGTGCAGGTAAAGAGAATCCTAAAAATGTGGAGACTCCTCTTGATACTGGAAGTTATGGTACTTCGTGTGCAACGTCAAATTATTGGGCTAATCATAATGTAGAATCGGTTGTGAATGATATAGACTATTGTGCAGAAGTTTATTAATGTATCATCATCCTTAGAAGGGTGTTGATTTGTGTAACAATGGCTGTGATTGATACTATTTGTTATTGCTCTTATTGTAGAATAAAAAACATTTAATTTTTAAGGATAAACATGAAACAACAAATAAAAAATATATTAGCTCTGATTGGACTCATACTCTTATTAACTAGTGCCTCTATAGCCAAAAAACAGTTTGTACCTATAGTAAATGATGATATCTTATCTATGGCATCAT
>JALSPX010000150.1 GCA_026985755.1 Sulfurovum sp.
TTACCTCTGCAGGACTGAAAGAGAGTCATGTGCATGATGTGACGATTACTAAGGAAAGTCCTAATTATCATGGGTAATGTAAATTAAATGATATTTCGTAAATATATACCAATTATATGTAGTATTGTTACCATATATATGTTGGTATTATTTGTTGGACTTTATCATTCACCACTTTCATATTCTGAAGTGGATTTAAATGAAAATGGCGTTATAGGCTTTTCTGAATTTTTATATGGTACAGAAATTGGCAAAAAAAATCTTATTATTTCTAATATGCAATGTAGCGAATATTATCATTTAAAAGATGGTCTATCTGCTGTTATAAAATGTAAATAATTATCTTCTCTCTCGTTACACCTTTTAAGGTGTAACACCTAACTCCAATTTTAAATCAAACTATATCTTGTGTAGTCACACCCACAGCATTTCAAATAAAATCAAATTGTGTTATACTATACCTAAATAAATATGCTTAGGAGGAACTATGTCGAAGCAAGAATTGATTGAAGAATTTCGTAATTTACCACTTGATGAAAAATTGGAACTATCAAATACTTTTAATGAGATACTTAACCCAATGTCTATGGAGATAGAAGAAGCATGGTTAAACGAAGTGCAAAGAAGAGTAAAAATGCATAAAAATGGAGAAGTAGAAACCATCTCATACGAAGCGTTTTTTAGTGAAGATTAAATTTTTACCTTTAGCAAAAGATGATTTTCGTGAGGCTACAGCATATTATAAAGACATAGATGAAAAATTGGCTATAAGGTTTAAAAATGAAATAGTGATATCTATTGACAGGATTATAAATGCTCCAAAACTTTATAGAGTTATTAGAGATGATATACGCAAGTGTGTCATGCATATTTTTCCATATAGTATCTACTATATTGTTGAAGAAAATGTTATATACATTTATGCTATCTCAAACCACCATAAAAAATTTCAAATTTAAGGAAAAACAATGCACGAACAAACCATAGCAATACACGCAGGATATGAAAAAGATGCACAAGGTACGATGGCTGTCCCTATTTATCAAAGTACGGCGTATGAGTTTAGAGATACTGAACATGCGGCGAATTTGTTTGCACTTAAAGAACTGGGGAATATCTATACCCGTCTTATGAACCCTACAACAGATGTTTTTGAAAAGCGTTTTGCTGCACTTGAGGGTGGGGTGGCTGCCATAGGGACTGCGTCTGGCATGGCGGCTATCTTTTATGCTATTGCCAATGTAGCTGAGGCTGGTGATAACATCATCGTGGCAAAGCAGGTGTATGGTGGCAGTACCACACTTACTGGGCATACCATCAAACGTTTTGGTATAGAGACACGTTATTTTGATGTGAACAATCCTAGCCAGATAGAAGCATTAGTAGATGAGAAAACAAAAATCATTCTTTTTGAGAGTATCACCAACCCTAGTATAGATGTGGCGGACATAGAGGCGATAACGTCTATAGCGAACAAGCATAACATACTTACTTGTGTAGATAACACAGTAGGCACACCTGTACTTTGTAAACCCTTTGAGTATGGTGTAGACTTGTCTGTGCATAGTACGAGTAAGTACACGACAGGTCAGGGGCTTGCTCTTGGGGGTATGATCGTGGAGCGTGAGAATTTGGTAGAGAAGATTAAAGGCAATGCGCGCTACTACCACTTTAATGATCCAGATGAGAGTTACCATGGGCTTGTCTATAGTGACTTACCATTGCCACTCTTTACCCTTAGGGTACGTTTGGCACTGCTTCGTGACCTTGGTGGAGCACCTAGTCCGTTTAACTCTTGGTTGCATATACAGGGACTGGAAACCTTACCACTGCGTATGAAACAGCACTCTTCTTCAGCATTAAAAATAGCCGAATTTTTAGAAGCCCATCCGAAAGTAAGCAAGGTAAACTACCCAGGACTAAAGTCTAGCCCTCAGTATCTATTGGTACAAAAGTACTTTAAAAATGGTATGGCATCAGGGCTACTCTCTTTTGAAGTAGAGAGTAAAGAAGAGGCACAACGCATCGCAGATGCTACAGACATTTTTTCTGTAGTAGTAAATATAGGTGATAGCAAGTCTATCATCACCCACCCAGCAAGTACGACGCATCAGCAACTTAGCGCACAAGAACTCATAGAAGCAGGTGTGCCTGGTGGACTTGTAAGACTCAGCGTGGGGCTTGAAGATACGGAAGATTTGATTGAGGATTTGAAGAAAGCACTCAATTAATCACGCTGCGCGTGTCTTGTCTCTACGAACGACCTTGTAAGCGCAGCGATTCGAGAGTAGAGACGACTTTTGCTTACTTTTCTAGAAAAGTAAGGAGAATAACAACGCCACGGATGATGTTAAAAGGAAATTGAATAATCAAATGTTATTAAGGTGATGTATCAACCGCACCCTACAAGTTTAAATATGATAAAATATTACCAATAAATTTCACCATCAAAGCAGTCTATGAAAATCGAAACCAAAACAGCACATTTTAGCTCACCTCTCTATTTGGAATCTGGGCGTATCTTAGAGCCCTATGAGCTAGCCTATGAAACCTATGGTGAGCTTAATGCTGACCACTCTAATGTTGTATTGGTCTGTCATGCACTTTCTGGTTCGCATCATGCAGCAGGGGTGTATGAGGGTGAACGTAAAGCTGGCTGGTGGGATGGACTTATCGGTGATGGCAAGGGGATAGATACCAGAAAATATTTTGTCATATCTACCAATGTAATAGGCTCATGCTTTGGAAGTACTGGTCCTATGTCTAACAACTACTCGACACAAGCCCCTTATAGGCTAAAATTCCCCGTAGTTACTATCAAAGATATG
>JALSPX010000151.1 GCA_026985755.1 Sulfurovum sp.
TGCATCAAACTCTCCATTTTGATTATAATCTGCCCATACATTCAGATATCCATTACCTGTCGTAGTGACATTAAATTCATATGGATACTCTTTTGTTAATGTAAAGAGTGCACCTGATGGTGCAGCACCTACAATACTCACAGCATCTTCATCATCATGATTTGATGGGTTAATAACTGCATCATTGTCATCTCCATCTGCATTTGCCGAGTAACGTGCTATGGGTTCAGAATCAGCTAATGCAGAACCTAATACATAAGAGATATTGATATCATGCACTGCATCGCCATAACTTGCTGGCATATCACCATGGTCTTTTCCAGAAGGTACAAGCTCACTCTCTTCAAGAGAAATTTGGATTAATCTGTAAACTTTTTTATTATTTTTAGTAATTTTTCCAAAGGCATTGTCATTTGAAACTCTAAATTTCAATTCAGAAGTTCCTGCTAGTATCACACTACCACGACACTCTGTCTGTGGAGTATCTATTTGATCCTTACAATTACCTCTGTGAGTTCCAACTGCATGGATATCTGTATTACCTTGTAAAAGTTTGTCATATCCACCATCATAAGTTCCACTATGTGCTGATACAAGTATATTTGAATTATTGCTGTCAATATATGGAATACTTGGTGATAAAACATAAATATCATCAGAAAGTGTACTCACACCTGATCTATCGAGATCATATGCTGAAAACTGTAATCTATCGACCTTCAAAGGTGTATTGGTTCCTTTAATGACTGCCGTCATTTTAAGATCTATACTTGCCTTGTCGTTACCATCATCAGCTCTATCTCTTAAAATAAATTCAACAAGGTATCTCTCTTCTGAATTAATAACCTTTGTTTGAAGTCCAATACAATTACGCTCTGTAAAAGTTGCATCATATTCATCTAAAGTATCTGCCTCATTCTCTTCGTCTAATACTTCAAGTAGAATATCAAACTCTACACCATTGTACTTTGTCTTATTTCCTAATCTATATACATCACCTTTTTTACATGTTTTGGCATCACCATCTCCTTGTATCTCTGAGATAGTACCATCCAATTTAATGTCTACCGCATAAATTGAACTTGAAAAAATAAGTGTGAATATAAAAACTGTAAACAGTTTTAACCAATGCGTCTGTGTTTTCATCTGTTGCCCCCTTAAAAAGCATGACCTTTTATTAGTCATTATTAAATTTTAGGCAACCTGGCAATCTTCTAAATTATTAAAATTTAAAATAGTAATGAAGACCCATGGCTTTCCGTCACTACCTTCACAGATAGCTTGGCTTTATCATGTGCTAATAATAACAGTTGTATACTTAAGAAAAATTGAAACACTATCTCTTTTTTGTTATACTTTCTCTACAAAAATAATTTAGGAGCATACTATGCAATTAGGTGTAAATATTGACCATATCGCCGTCTTGAGAGAAGCTAGGAAAATAGCTGATCCTGACCCACTTGATGCATTGAGTATCTGTAAACGTGCAGGGGCTGACCAAATCACTCTACACCTACGTGAAGACAGACGACATATGCAAGACAATGATGTTAGAAATATTATAAAACTCTCTAGTCTACCTATTAACCTAGAATGTGCTATCTCACCTGAAATGATAGATATTGCATGTGAGCTTAATCCACATAGAGTTACGTTGGTACCAGAAAAACGTGAAGAGGTTACTACAGAGGGTGGACTCCATGTCTCAGGAGAGCAGCCTGCACTTAAAGAGGCTATCAAGAGATTACAAAATAAAGAGATAGAAGTCTCACTTTTTATTGACCCTACATTAGATGCAGTGAAAACATCTTTAGACTTGGATGTAGCGTGGATAGAATTTCATACGGGAAAATATGCCAATATTTATGCTATGCTATATAGTAATGTAAGTAAAACCCATCATAGCATCACTGAACTTGAACTTCCGCGTAAGATACTCAAGCAAATGCTAGATGATGAACTACGTAACCTACGTCTTCTGAGCTGTGATGCAATGGAGTTTGGACTCAGAGTTGCAGCTGGGCATGGACTCAATATGCAAAATGTTTCTAATATCGTAGAGATAGAAACCATAGAAGAGTTAAATATTGGGCAAAGTATTATCGCACGTTCTATCTATGTAGGATTGGAACAAGCGATACTTGACATGAAGGCAAAATTAATACGTTAGTGTCTGGTGCGTAAACACGCAGCAGACACATATAATGGTGCGTGTTTGCGCACCCTACAGGATAAATAGATGAGTCTCAAAAAAGTAGCTATAAGCATCGGTGACCTCAACGGTATAGGTATCCAACTGGCACTTGAAAACCATCATGCTGTCTGTAATAGTATTACACCCTTGTACTGCATAGACAGAAGTATGCTAGAACAGGCTGCACTAAAACTTAATATTTCTATTCCTCATGATTTTAGGACTATTGAAAACATTGCACCTACCTTTGAAATAGAAGCTGGTAGAGTAAGTAAAGAGAGTGGTGCTTATGCCTATGCCTCTTTTGTAAAAGCTGTAGAAGAAGCACGTTCAAAAAAAGTAGATGCCATCTGCACCCTACCCATCCATAAAAAAGCATGGGAACTTGCTGGAGTAAAATATAAAGGGCATACAGATGCTCTGCGTGATTTCTTTAATGCAGAGGCGATTATGATGCTAGGCTGCAACAAAATGTATGTAGTTCTATTTACCGAACATATACCTCTTAAAGAGGTTTCTTCTAACATAAACGAAAAAGATCTGACACGTTTTTTGGTTGATTTTTACCATACTGCTAAACCTACTTCTACTATAGCCGTACTAGGGCTAAATCCTCATGCAGGAGATGATGGCGTCTTGGGAGATGAAGAGATAATGATTCAAAAAGCAATAGACAATGCAACAAAGATCATCAAAGAAAGAAATCCTTCACTCATCACTCTTCACTCTTCACTCTTCACTTCACCTATGGTGCCTGATGTGGCTTTTACACCCAATGTTCGTAAACACTATACGCACTACATCGCTATGTACCATGACCAAGGACTAGCACCGCTTAAAGCACTCTATTTTGATGAAGGAATTAACGTAAGCCTAAATTTACCTATACTAAGAACCTCTGTAGACCATGGTACTGCCTTTGATATTGCGTATAAAGATGTACTATTAAATAATCTCAGCTATTTAAATGCTATCAAATATATTGCAACACACTAACAAAAAAGACTCGGGTCTGCTTCATCATAAATAATTTCACACTCATCATTCATCATGGAGCATAGTTTCTTTTGACAGCAGTCACATAAAAATCGATAATTTTGCATATCATAATGTATCGTATCGCCCAATTTTAAATCCTCATAACACTCTGCACATACATTTGTAACACGTAGCAATATTTTCTCTGTTGCTTCTTGTGTTACAAAACATCTACTATTTTCCACATTTACCCCTCTAATTGATCTATCATCTCTTTTGCAACGTGCAATGTCTTGTCTAACTCATATGCTTTTTTGTAGCCAATGAGTGCCTCTTTTGTACGTCCTAAGTCATACAGTGTATTGGCATAGTTAAAGTGATGTGGTGCATACTCAGGATCAAGTAGGATAGATTTTTCATGATGTTTTTCAGCAGCTGCCTCTTCACCTAATTTATGATATGCATTGGCAAGAGCGGCATGAGTCATATCATCATTTTCATCTAAAGATAGAAGTTTTTCATAAATCTCTTTTGCTTCAGCATACTTCTCTGTCTGCATAGAAATGTATCCCATTTTTTGTAATGCATCCATATTATCTGCATCTATAATAAGTGCCGAACCTAAAGCTTTTTTAGCCTCATCAAAATCCTCTTTTTCTATCGCTTCATCTGCCATAGTTAATAACTGCTCCATACGAGAAGGCTTAACAGTTGGTGTAGAAAAAATTTTATCAGGACGACTAATGCCACCTATTTGATCATCTGAGACTTTTGCTTCAAAGTCTATACCACGTTTGGGATGCGTACCTGAAAAGAGTTGTTTAAAAAAAAGATAAAAAACAATACCTGCAATAATAAGAAGTAAAAGTTGAAAAGTAGTCATGGTTTCTCCAAAAGTATATATGACATAATAGAATAAACTAACTTAAATCCAAAGAAGTCTATATTACTTTAATTGAGAAGCAATTTTTCCTATCACATTGTCCATTTCTTTTCTTGTCTTGAAAATGAATGAATATTTCTCTTCTTCACTTATATTTACAAAAATACCATAGCCTACTATCTCAACCCTGTCTTTCGCCTCTTTATCTATCCATTCAAGGCTTACTTGTGTAGTCTCATCTAAATTTCCTGTTTTAATCACTACTGCTGGATAGAGCTGGGTAATCTCTTTGGTATCAAACTGTTTATCTTCTATGGTTATAATCATAATAGGATTATAGTATAATCATATAAAAAGTTGGAGTTTATCTATGAATCTAAAAGAACAAATCAAATCTGATGTAAAAAATGCTATGAGAGCTAAAGAGATTGTAAAGAGAGATACACTACGTAATATACAAGCAAGTATTAAACAGATAGAAGTCGATGAACGCAGAGAGATAACAGATACAGACATAGAAAATATTATGATGAAATACCTCAAACAAAGAGAAGATGCCAAAATACAATTTGCAGATGCAGGACGTGAAGATTTGGTTGAAAAAGAAGAGGCAGAAATAGCTATCATTCAAGCATACTTGCCTGAACCTATGGATGATGCAGAACTAGAGAGTGTACTCAAAGAAGTCATCGCTTCTGTAGGTGCCCAAAGTATGAAAGATATGGGTAAAGTCATGGGTGCTGCCAAAAATGCTATAGGTAGCCGTGCAGATGGTGGACGCATCAATGTTATAGTGAAGAAGTTATTGGGATAAACCGTAGGGGTAACCTTCATGGATACCCCCAAAGGGCAAACACATGGGTTTGCCCCTACGCTCCGTATTTAACCTTTTTAATAGCCTCAGTAATATCATCTTGACGCATAAAATACTCACCTACCAAGAAAGCATCTGCTCCTATTTTATTGAGTTCTACTACTGTTTCGTGATCATTGATACCAGACTCTGCGACAATGATTTTGCCATTTGGAATCAGGGGGATAAGTCTTTCGCTTAAAGACATATCCATTTCAAATGTTTCTAAGTTACGATGATTGATACCGATAATATCAGCACCTGCAAAAGTGGCTTTGACCAAATCTGTTTTATTGTGCACTTCCACAAGTACATCTAGCCCTAGGTGTAAAGCATAGTCATGTAGTTCTTTAAGCTCTTTACGGCTGAGGGCCATCGCAATAAGCAAAATATAGTCTGCTCCAAAAGTAAGCGCTTCCAACACTTGGTATTTGTCTACAATAAAATCTTTTCGAAGTAGTGGGATACTCACATAGCGACGTACCATACCCAAATATTCTTTGTCTCCTTGAAAAAAATGCGGTTCAGTTAAAATGGATAGAGAGTCTGCCCCACCCTTTTCATACGCCTGTGCAATCTCCATAGGATTAAAATCTTCACGTATGACACCTTTGGAAGGGCTTGCTTTTTTTACTTCTGCGATAATCCTATAAGGGTTCTCTTGGGTGGAGCGTAATGCAGATTTTACATCTTTTGGAGCGAAAGGATTAAACGCCAATGAACGCCCTAGCCACTCCATAGGGTAGTCTATTTTTCTTTTCTCTAAATCTGCTTTTGTTTTTTTGATAATTTCATCAAGTATTTGAGCCATATTTATACTGCCTTAGGCTGATTTTTTGGTATTATACATACATTTACTTACACTGCCCAATAGTATTCCAATGCTCAAGAATCTCTTTTTCTTTTAAACCCTCTTCATCTACCACTTGTCTCATGAGTTTGTATGCCTTTTTGCAAGCATGTAGTTTATAGTATCCCCATGCCAAAGAATCTAAATAATAGGTATTATTAGGCTGTTGGACCAATGCTTTTTTTATTATCTCTATACCCTTTTTAATATCAATATCTTTATCTATAAGGATATAGCCATAATAATTCAAGTAGATACTATCATCGATGCCTGCTTTTAATGCTTTTTCAAATATTTTAATCACATCTTTTATTGTGGCATTGTCTTCTTTATTGTCAACGTTTTCATAAAGTAAAATAGCTTTTTCTGCAAGCCATTTTGCATCTTTCGTTGTTTTGTATTCATTTTGAGCTATAACCAAAGCTTTACTGAACATTTCTTTACTCTTGTAAAGCTCATATAAAAGTTCATTTTCTACTTGATATTTTTCTAAAAATTTAATGGCTCCAAGCGTATCTTTTTTATATGCATACGCATCAAGAATTTTAGCAAGAATTTTTACATCCCTGTTATCTTCATAAAGTACCTTATACGTCTCTAATATACCATCTATATCTTTTTCTTTGCTATATAAAACCAATAATTTCGCCAATACGTCATTAGACGTAATATTCATACGGCGATGTGTCTCAAGTAGCTGTATAGCACGTTTACGTTCACCAGTATATTCATCCATAATATCAGCCATACGCAATAAAATTATTTCGTTTGGTCTTGTTTCATATACCCTACGTAACAAAGAGAGTGCACGTTTAAATTCACCTGAATATAAAAAAGGGTTAGATGCCAACTCTAAATCCAATGGCATAGACGATCTTTCGATGAGATTTTCTGCCTCATTTTTAGCAAGATTAATTTGATTGTTAGTTAAATAAAGAGGAATAAGAAGCCTTTTACTCTCTAACGTTTCAGGATGTGATATATCCCATTTTTTTAACCGTTCTATGCTTTCTGGTATATGCGTACGTCCCAACAAAGAAGATTTTGCTTCTTTAAATAAATATGCTCCAACTTGTGTTGCATCAAAAAGTTTCGCATAGATTTGACGCGCATCTTCATGTGCGTTATACTCATCATAGACGAGACCTCTCATAATCAGTTCATCGTTAGATAGATGTAAAAGACTTTTTGCTTGTGTGAAAGAAAAAAAAGAAAAATAGACCATAAATATTAAATGATACCAGGACACTCGTTTCTTACCTCTTCTTCATTATTTTTAAATTGTTCCCAAAAAGGGAAAGTACGACATTGTAAAGGTCTTACAGGATAAATAGAACAACGATTTTTCGTTTCATCAAAAAAAATACAGGCATAATTGTCTTCAGCTAATTTTTTCTCGGTGAGAGAATAACGATGTTTTACCTTTCGTAAATAGATTGTACCAAACTCTTCTACAGAAAGGTTAACAAAGTCTGCTATTTTCTCTATCTCATGATATTTCACCCAAATATAACCACTCTCACCCGTACAACAGTGACCACCACAGGCTTCGCATGCTGAAGCATTAAAGCTATAGTTATACCCATTTTTATTTATTATATCATTCATATAAATATTGTATCAAAATATTATAGTCTATTGGTTTTTATGACACATAATTTAAAGATAAAGGGCACCTCTAATAATAGGTTCTTTATCTTTTTTTATTTTAAGGAAGTAAGATATGATAAATAGCAGGTAACCAGCCAAGACTATTTATCGTTTTAAATACAACAGTTTGTGCTGTTTTTCCACCATACCCATTATTGGCTATAATGGCAGCGGTGTAATTTGTATTGGCTTGAAGATTCGTCAATGTGTAACGTGTCTCATCTTCACCTACTGTAGCAATAAATGTTCCGTTAAGGTATATATCATATGCTATCTCATAGTAACTATCAACCCAATGTATTTCAGCACTAGTATCTTTTACATTATGTGAGTGTGCCACATAATGGGTTTGATTACATATATTACATGGAACAACTGGTGTAGGTGCACAAGAAACTCTTACACTACTCTCTATAAAGTCATTTCCATTGTCCGTTTCATTGTTTCCAACCACGACATTGATAGTATTAATCAATCCGTTATGTGAATCATTATCTGCTCCACCTTCATTTTCACTAAAGTCATAATATCCACTTGGTTGTGCCTCTTGAATATAGTAATTGCCTGGTGGTACATGGAAACTGTAATTACCGTGTGCATCTGTTGTTGTTCTGGCTATTTCAATACCATTGCTATTAAATAAAACTAGTGTTACATTTGCTAACGGCGTACGGTTTCCATATACATCACGTACACTTACATTTCCTGTAATGATTCCCTGTGATGTCAGTGGAATCCAAAATGTTGCAGGTGTTGGATCTATAGCACCCTCATTATCAATAGCTGCAATACTAAAGGATTGTGTAGCATTGGTACTTCCATTTGGATTAAATTTTAGACCATTAGCTTGAGCTATGGTTAAGACTTGTCCCTCTGTGACTACTACACCATTTGCCAAGGTAAGTGTACCGCCTGTTGGAAGGTTAGTTATCTTAAATCCTACAACTGTACCGTCTAGATCTGAACCTGATGGATTTACCAAATCAGTAGGTCCAGCATTAAGTGCTATTTCTGCATTATATTTGTGATCTGTTGTTGGAGCACTGTTTATATGTTTATCAAGATAATCAGGTATACCGTTACCATTACTGTCTATAGTATTACCACCTTCAACACTGTCTGGTATCCCATCACCATCACTATCATCATCCAAAAAGTTATAGATACCATCGTCATCTTGATCTAGCGTAATACCATGCCCTAAAGCTACAGCATTATCCCCCTCATCTGCATCAGAGATACCATCACCATCTGTGTCTGATGTACCTTGTATTGATATTGGTCCACATAATGTTGTAAATTGCACATTTGGTATTGTACCTGTCTGTGTTGGTTTTATGACTACTGCGCCATTATTTATCCATATACCAAGTTCTACTATTTGTCCATCGCCAAAATCCCATGTACCGTTAATCTCAAATTTAGCAACCTCACGAAGTATACCACCATTAACCGTATTGAGTAATCCGCCGGTAAGGATAGTATAATTTTGACAATTGATATCTTTTATCACCCCTGTATTGAGCCTTTCAATATTTCCATTACCTATCACAACATCAGCATAAAGAGGATATATCCATAGCCAAATAAGAGTAATAAATAATTTTTTAATATATGCTATCATCTACAAGAACTCCAAAGGTTTGTAATCTATTTTTATCTTTTTTAAGTTTATCATGTAAATGTCAAAAATCATCATTTACCTTAACCATGCTGGATTGTTTGTAAGTGGTGAACCAAAAGTCTCAGAGCCATTGCCACTGTCTCGAGAATTAACATTGATAATAGGGACACGTATATCATATATTTCAAATATAGTATTGAGTGCGTCTGTTCTATTGGTCGCACACCCATCCTCTATCACTGTGATATTTGTATCAGGATAGTTTTGCTGTCCAAAAACAGTTTCATCCCCTGTATGAAAACGGAACCCAAACGCATAATCATAATTCGATCCATTATTATAATAATATGTAAGTACACCATCACATTGTCCTACATAGGTCTGCTTGCCTTCTGTAGATACTGCACGTATATTGTTTATCTGAGTATCCGTAAGGTTTAAAGTAAAGTTCGCAGGTAGCCATCTTCTCGCATCACCTGTATTCCAATAATTTTTATCTGTCAAATCCTGCGCATACTCTATTTTAGTCCATCCCCCATTTTTCATATCACAATAGACTTCAAAAGCATTATCTGTACTGCCTCCATCTGGATTAATCCAATAGATGCCATCTCTTGTTTGACATCCGCTTTGTAGTATCTGTTTACAGCTAAGACCTGCTGCTGACTGTGTCTCCCCCAGATTATTATCTTTAATAATATAAGGGTTATTCAAGGTACCTATACCTGTTACCTCCATACAATTTCCAGCAACTATCTTAGTTTCGCTCCCATCACTTGAAATTCTCTTCCATGCTGTTGCATTATACTCATATACCTCATGATCATCAGTATTAAATATGAGTGAACCTTCTATAGGATTGACTATTGCATTCATTTGTGCAGTTGTGACACTATGAAGTATAAGCAGTTCATCATTTTTTGGGGTAATACCAAATAAAAAAGTCGTTATGAAAAAATAAAAAATAAATTTCATTATTGTCCTCCTATCATGTAGGGTGTTGCACTACTTCCATTACCAAAAATATCTATATTGTCTTCAGCTTGAATAATTGTCTCACTTCCAATTGACCGAACTCTTTTCCATACTGTTCCTGTATAGAAAAAGAGTGTATTCTCTGTTGTATTATATACAAGACTTCCAGCTTGTGGTGTCGTGATGTTATTCATTTCAGTTGTTGTCACTTTATGCATTGCCATCAGTTCATCTGCAGTAGTAGCATAGAGCATTAATGATTGCAAGAACAGTAATACTAAAAAGGTTAATTTTTTCATCATTCTCTCCTAATAATCTATAACCGTAAACATAAATTCACTGTCTCTTTGGGCTCTATCACTTCTACCATTGTCATTATCACCTGTTTGCACCACAAAACTTCCTGCAGCTTGATTACTATATGAAATATCATAATCATCATTTCCCACACCATTTGAGTCGAGAATAGTAAGCTGAATAGTATAATTTGCAGTTGGTCTTGCTGTGTCTAGTGTCACAGTATAATTACCCGCACTATTTCTGACTATAGTAGCACCATAACCACGCTGTAATGCTCCTGTTCCACTTACTTTACCAAAAGCCACTATCGGGCTTGACCGTAGTGTAGTTTGCGTTGCGTCTTCACTGGTATATGTATAATCCAACTGATTTGGTGATGCTTGTTGGGTTAACGTTGTTACCGTTTCATTAATCGCCACTGTCGTAGTACTCTCATTGGTATAGTCAGCTATTTTATGTCCCACTATTGTATTGCTCATAGTAGTATCAGTCTCTGTGGCTACACTTAAATCATAGTCATTACCAGATTGGGTCAATGTCACACTTCCATCTGTTGATGTGAGTGTTTGTATTTCATTGGTATCACTTGTGTCGTTATCATCTGCAACATGGGCTGCCAAAGCTGTACTTACTACAGCGATCTCTGCTGACTCTTCTAAGCTTGAGAGATCTACTGTTTTTGTACCCCCAGCATCTGTAATTTCCAAGTCTGTACCATTCAATACAGCCGTAGTGATAAGCTCATTGCTAGCATCTGCATCTGCATCATCTACGTTTAAGGTGAGTGTACTTCCATCAGAGAGAGTAATATTTCCTGCTGTATTGTCAGTTGAAATATCTTGTATCTCATTGCTTGCATCGATATCAAGGTCAGCCGCAATGTGTGCATTGAGGCTTGTATTGACATCATTAATCTGTGTGCTGAGTGTACTATTGACCTCTGCTAGCTTGCTAGTAAGCAAAGTCTG